>JAICKD010000262.1 GCA_025928125.1 Ktedonobacterales bacterium | reverse complement strand
CGCGTGCGCTCGGTAGCTGCGGCGGCCTCGCGTACCATCCGCTCGATCAGTTCACGGGCGGGCGGGATGTCGCGGATCAGGCCGACGCCCTCGCCCGCCCAGATGAAGCCGTCGTCGAGTCGCCCCTCGATGGCCGCCGCCTTGTTCACCTCGCCGCGAATGAGCGGGAAAAGCGCCTCGAATGCCTCTTCACGGCTGGCGCCACGGCGGGTCAGGTCATCCTCGATGGCGAGGATGCGCTCCACCAGCGGGCCGCGTCGCAGGACACGCGCGGGTCGGCCCATCGTGCGCTCGATGATGACCGTATCGGCCTCAGTTGCGGCCACCAGCGCATCCTTGTAGTTCTGATGGGCGATGCACTCCTGGACGGCGATGAAGCGCGTGCCAAGCTCCACGCCATCCGCGCCCAGCGCCAGCCCCGCCGCCATGCCGCGCCCATCCATGATGCCGCCGCTCGCCAGCACCGGAATACTCACCGTCTCGACAATCTTCGGCGTCAGCACCAGCGTACCGACATCGTCGCGTCCAAGGTGGCCGCCGCCCTCATAGCCCACCGCGATCACCGCATCCGCGCCGAGATCTTGCGCCTTGCGGGCGGCGCGCGTTCCGGCGACCAGCACCATCGTCTTCGGCAGCGGATTCACCCCGCTGGTGGCGATCTGGCGCAAGACGGTCTCCGGGTTGCCAGCAGTGATCGAGATGACGTGCGCGCCTTCCTCCAGTGCGACCGCGACGAACGGCTCGACGGGCGTATGGCCCAGCGGGAAGTTGACCCCGAACGGCATTCTGGTCAGCGTTTTGAGTCGCTGGATGTCCGCGCGCATCTCCTCTGGCGTCTCGAAACAGGCCATGCCGATCTGACCAAGCCCGCCAGCCTCAGAGACGGCTGCGGCCAGCCCGGAAAAGGCGAGATGCGCCAGCCCGCCCTGGACGATGGGATAGCGGATGCCAAATAGCTCGGTGACGCGCGTATGCATCGGCGGTGGAGCAGCCTCGGATGTGGAATCAGCCACGCAAGATACCTCCTGGAGACAGCGAGACAAGGGCGCTCAGGGGCTGGACGATTAATGAACCGTATCGGGACCCATATTTGGTAGCATACCATCCCGCGCTATCCCCGCTCTCCAGGAGTTCGCATGTCTACGGCCGATGACCATAGACGACATAGACCGGGAAGACGCACTTGCCCCGCTGCACCTCCTGGCGCGCGGCCTGCGCGGCGCGGTCGTATTCTTCCTCCGTCGCCATCCCAAGCGCGATTACGGGGGCGCGCATGGCATCCACCGCGGCGAAGTAGTCCGACTCGACCAGCGTGCCGATCCGGCCGCCATAGGCTCCCAGCGGCAAGCTGACCTCGCGCACTGTAATGGCGCTGGCGCCCGCACCCTCCAGGAACTCGCGCAGGTGGGAGCCAAGGTGGATGTCGAGTCCCCGCCGCGCCAGCACCGAGGCCACCCAGCCATCCACCGTCGCCAGCGCCGCGCCGCCTCCGCGTGATGTGCCAGCCTCCACAAGCTCGATCCAGCCGCCATGTCGCGTCACGCGCACGACCTCCGCAACGGTATGCGGCCACTGGTCGCGCGGGATTGCGCCGATCATGTAGCGCTGATGCACATAGGCGAACGTTCCATCAGGGAAGGGCAGTCCTTCGAGAACGTTACCAGGCACGAACTGGTAGTTGGCGGGCTGCGCGATGGCGCCAGCAGCGCTCTCGTCTGGTTGGGGCGCGGCCACATCAATCCCGGTGACACTGGCCCTCGGGAAGAGCGTCGCCATCTCGATAGCCCAGCGCCCAGTGCCGCTGCCCACATCCAGGATGCTGTCCGGCGTGCCGATGGGCGCGGCATAATTGCCACGAAGCGCTGAGCGCATCATGTAGTGCTGGAAGTCGAGCCGGTTGACCTCGCCCATATCTTTCGGCAAGACGTACGGCACGTCGCGCAGGAACAAGCGCCCCATCAGCGAGCGCTGTCTCATATTGCCAGCGGTTGTGTCCTTTCCATCGCCAGAGCGCCGCCAGAACCGCCACCATGCCATTGCTACGGCTCCTTCCATGATCATCCGTCAATGACAGACGAAGAACCGTCATTGTGAGAGCCTATCTGTCTCCCCCCTGAAGTATGCCCCAGCAGGCTGGCGGTGTCAACTAGCGGGCAGCGCCAGGGCAGAGTGGCGTATCGCTGGTTCAGATGGAGGACGGTGTGGTATGCTGGCGGACAGATACGCGCCTATACGCGCCTGGGGCGGTGGTGAAATGGCAGACACAGCGGACTTAAAATCCGCTGGGAGGAAACTCCCGTGAGGGTTCGAGTCCCTCCCGCCCTACCAAGAGATGCCCATAAAATCAGCTGTAGACGCACCTATCGATTCTCAACCGATGCTTCGACTCTGTACGTTATAGATCATTTGACAGTAATTCGTCGGCAAGCAGCGTATGGGAAGAGTTCCTAGTGACTTGTGCCTGAAGGAACAGGCGATCCAACGCCGCTCGGACCAACTCGGCTGCTTGCCCATATACGTAGTACGATGTGCGTACAAGTGTCTGCGCTCTGCAGGCGACTAGAGGCTCGTCACAATTACCGGATACCGAGAGCATGAGACATGGCATACTAGTGGTGCCTGTAGCAGGGCGTCGGGACGCCCGCTTCCAAACATCTTGCGGTCGCTGGCAGCCTGCGTCCCAACGCCCGAGGCGCTTCTCCATCGGTTCTCCTAGCCACACGTGGATAGACGGTGCTGGTCCCGCTGCGGACAGATTATGCTTGCTCTTAATCGAACTGAGTCTTCGCTGACCACAGAGACGCACAAGCACACTGTTAGGACAGCAGTTGCGGTTGCAACCTATGGTCGTTCACTCATCATCGCGAGCAATAACAGCCCCCTTGATAGGAGGCCATGAGAGCATTGGTAGGCTGACTGACTCCTCTGTGCGTCGTTGTGCGTCTCCGCCGATCAGTGCTCACCGTGACTCATCTTACCGGGACGATCCAGACTCCGCCCCTCATCGAGCTCATGCGATGCGCCGTTACTCAAACGGTAATATGTTTACTGTCGCACGTTCCGACACAGGTTAGGCCGCAAGACGTGCTTGGAAGGCAAGTCATTCGGAGCAGAGACGGCACGTGTCTTGTCGCTGGCACGCACTGCCCCGAGAGGAGATCGTGAGGAGAAGTACGACCAGAGGAACATGCCTGGCAACCTGCAAGCTGGGTACGCGCGAGACGCACTATACGTGTCAGAAGCGACACGAAAGCGCCTCCATGCCGAAAATGCCCGAGGGCGTCACTGGTACAGACATGCGCTACGCTCCCGGACATGTCCATACTCATGATCTCAAATGCGCCAGTTCTCAGGAGCGGATGTTACTGGAATCGCGTCGCCATCAGCGCCATCAGCGCCGTCACACTGTCGGTCGCCAGATTTAAGAACGGATCATCGTGCAGCGATGTAGTGCAGAGCAGGTGAGTATGGTTTTGGCCTGCGCGCCAGCGCAGGTGCGAGTGAAGCGGCGGGCGCCGCACCACAGGAGCGTCACCATGAAAATCGCACATAGCACAGCACGGATATGTGTTCTCGTAGGATTCTTGCTCGTAACCGGCGTGCTGGCTGCGCCCCCGACTGTGCGAGCCGCGCCGGGGTCTCCCACGATTGTCAAGTTCAATGGGCAGTCCGCCGTCGCCGAGTTCGACACGGTGAGCGGCGGCATTGAGACATTTGTCCTTGTTGCGGGTACCCACCCCTCGGGGGCGGCGAGCCCACAGATGGTCGTCGTCGTCGGCCAGTTCGACGTCAATACCGGGACAACGCTGCTGTTCGCCTCCGGCAGCACGTCCACCGCGACGGTCCAGCTTGGCCCGAACCTCAGTTCGGCGACGGCAAGCGCGATCGTGCTCCTCACGGACTCGGTATCCGGCAACAGTTTTGAGGTGGCGGTGAATATGGCGTGGGCGGCGAGTTCCCCGCTCATCCACCAGCACAACACCACCGTCTCGCACACCATGGGCTTCACTAGCATCTTCCACTCCAACGCGAGCCTCCGAGACGCCAACGCCTCGGGCGCCGTCTTCGATGGCACGACCAACCTCACCCCATCGCCGTCGGTCTTCGCCCAGATCCTGAGGGTCAACTCGGCCCAAATCACGATCACGCACACATGAGCGGCGCCGCGAAGAAACGAGCACAACTCTTGGGGCGGCATTGGACCTAGGTGGGTCTTCAGAGCGGGCAGCGAACGGTATGAGTCGATGGCGCAATGTGCCGAAATCGTAGATGTGCGAACCGGGACACCTCAGCAGGCGTCCTCTGGGTGGAGCAGTGATTGACAATCCATGCGGAGCAAGGTCGACTGAATGCGCAGCCGACGCCCGTGAACTATTTGGCAACAATTCGTGTAATAGATCGTTGGAGAGAAAAGTGAGCCATGGACTACGCATGAAACAATAGATGGTTAAGAGCTGCTGCGGCATCTTTCTGCATGTCGGGCAGTACATGGGCATAACAAGGCGGAGAGGGCTTAAAACCGCTGGGAGGAAACTCCCGTGAGGGTTCGAGTCTCTCCGCCCTACCACACGTGACTGTATACCTCGGAAACACTTCCTCACTATGGCGAGTCTCACTAGCAGGCGCAATGACAACAACGGGGCGTCTGTTACTTCCATGACCTCTCATCCAGCAGACGCGCCAGTAGCGAAAGGACTACCGTGGCATGGACTATGAGCGATTTGCCCCGCTCGTCACGCCGCATACCGCAACGATAACGCGCATGGCGGCCGCTCTCGTAGGCATCCCCGACGCCGAAGACGCCGCACAGGAAGCGCTTATGCGCGCATGGCGAGCGTGGCCCGGGCTGCGAGAGGCGGACTCCACGCGCGCGTGGCTCATGCAGATTACCGTGAACGTCTGCCGCACCTGGCAGGCGCGCCGCCAGAGCCATGGCGAGATAGATTACCTCGACACCTTGATTCCCACGAACGGCGCCACACTAGGCGCCAACGACCACATCACCGCGCTCGACCTACGCCAGGCGCTGTTGACGTTAAGCGCCGATCTGCGCCAGATCATCGCCCTGCGCTTCTATATCGGCATGGATTCGACGGAAATCGGCGAGTTGCTAAGCGAATCGCCAGCGACGGTACGCACTCGCCTGCGTCGGGCGATCATTCAGCTTCGGCGCGCGCTCGGCGCCAGCCCCCAGACGATAGCGGCCCATGATGCGCCCGCCAGAAAGGACGCCTAAATGCCCACTCAATTCGACCTTGATAACGCACATGACGACGACATCAGCGGCTTGCCAGGGGATGCGCGGGAACTCTATCACCTGCTGGAGCACGATGGAGCAGCCTCGCGTGAGACCATCGCGCACATCAATCAGCGGCTTCAGCAGCGTATCACCCAGTTGAGCGCCACCCAGATCGCCGCCACCCAGGAGCCTGAGACAATCGCCACGGTCAGCGCGCCAGCGTCGGCTCCCCGTGCGATAGAAATCACACACCGAGCGCCCCGTACTACGACCATGCGCCGCTGGGTCACGGTGCTTGCGACGGTGGCGGTTGTCATCGCCTTCATCGCTATCCTCTCAGAGAACGCGGGACGTCGCTCTGGGGGCGTATCATCGGGCCAGATGCCCGCTGGCGCCGCATCGCCAGCGAATACCGCGCCGACGGATTGG
>JAICKD010000003.1 GCA_025928125.1 Ktedonobacterales bacterium | reverse complement strand
GGTGAAGGCATCCCATACGCCGCGCCGATGGGCGGAATCGCGCCAGGGGCGGCGAGAGCGGGCAGCGCGCCATTGAGCGGTATCCGCTGGCGCACGCCATCCAGCACCTTCTGGAACTCTTGGACGCCCCGCACCTCCACGTCTGCCAGCGCCCGCGCCGCCGGATCGAATTCGGGGTCGAGCGCGTTCGCGGGAGTGATGAAGCGGAATGTCATAACCTGAAGCGAACGCCCGCGCCGTTGCGCATCCAGCGCGACCCAGAATTCGCGACGCCCGGCCGTCGCATTGCCGAGATCAACCAATACCAGCGCGACCAGTTGCTTGCCAAGCATGCCAAAGAGTTCGACCGGGGTGCGGGCAGCGCGGACATCATAGCCCGTCATACGTAGTTGAGAGAGCAGCGGGACCGCAATCGTATCATCACGCTCGAACAGCACGACGAGCGGCGAGGTGGTATTTCCCATTCCCATATCAGCGGCGAAGCCGGTTCCCGGCGCTTGAAGTATAGCCATTGGCTGTCTGCGTCTCCCTCTCAACGAATAACAGCACTCTACGTCCCCGAGGTCCTTTCAGGCGGCGTTGCCCGTGGCCTCAAGTATAGCACACTCTCTGCGCCTGTCTATCCCCTCTCGGTACTTCCCTCACCTCCCATAAACAGGTGGCCGCGCAGATACGTCCGCGCCACCAGGTTGACGCCGAAATGGTAGGCCAGCTCGCGCTCATCGTCTCCCCGCAGCACAATCAGGTCACAGCGCTTGCCTGGCTCCAGGCTGCCCACCTCCGCCTCCATCGCCAGCGCCGCCGCGCCGCCGCGAGTGGCCGCAGTGATCGCTTCGTCGAGCGTCATCCCCATCGCGCTGACCGCCAGCGCTATCATCATCTGCATATTTTCGGAATAGCTGGTCCCCGGGTTGAAATCGGTCGCCAGCGCGGTGCGCACGCCGTGTTCGCGTAGGCGCTGGGCCGAAGGATAGGCGATACCGAGCGAGAAGGAGCAGCCCGGCAGCAGAGTCCCGACGACGCCCGCCCCGTTCAACATGTCAAGCTCTTCGTCGGAGGCGAAGTCGAGATGATCGGCAGAGACGGCGTGAAGCTCGGCGGCCAGACGCGCGCCACCGGTCGGCCCAAGCTGGTTGGCGTGCAGCTTGAGCGCGTAGCCCAGCGCGCGGGCCTGTTCGAGGATACGCCGCGCCTCGTCGGCGGTGAACGCGGTGCGCTCGCAGAAGACGTCGCAGAAGCGCGCGTCGGCGGCAAACGCGGGCAGCATCCGCTCGCAGATGAGGTCCACATAGGCGGCGCGGTCGCCGGGATGCTCGCGGTACTCTGGTGGGAGGGTATGCGCGCCGAGAAACGTTGGCACGACGGTCGGCAGATTCGGGACGGCGGCCAGCGCGCGCATGACCGCCAGGCAGCGCGCCTCACTCTCGGGTTCCAGCCCATAGCCGGTTTTGCCCTCGACCGTGGTCGTGCCATGGATGGCAAAGGACTCCAGCCGACCGCGGCCAAGGGCGAGTAGCGTCTCTTCGGGGGCGGCGCGTGTCGCCCGCACGGTGCTGAGGATGCCGCGTCCCTGCCGCGCCAGCTCTTCGTACGAGACGCCCGCGTGGCGCAACTGGAATTCTTCGGCGCGATTGCCCGCGAAGACGAAATGGGTGTGCGAATCGACGAAGCCGGGCAGCACGGCGCGCCCGACCGCATCATGGCGCGCCGCTGGTGGAATCGCCTCGACGGCAACCGCCCGCGCGAGATCAGCCTCTGCCCCCACCCAGACGATCCGGCCACCCTGGGCGGCGAGTGCGCCGTTCGGGATGACGCCGAGCGGGCCGCTGCCGTAACGCTCCGGCGCAACGGTCACCAGCCGTGAGATGCCGGTGAGCGCGAAATCGGCGGCGAGGCGGGTATCTGTGGCTGAGTTGGTGTTTGGGTCCATGCGGCGGCTCCCGATGACGATCATCTGTCCGGCGTTATTCGACTAGGGTGACCATGCCGTAGGCTGAAGACTTACGGCTAATCCTGGAGTGAGCTATCCGCTCGCCGTGTACGCGAGTCGCGGACGAGCGGGATTAGCCGCGGCATTCATGCCGCGAAGTGGGCCAGCCACCAGATTCACCCAACGAGCCGCCAGCGCCTATCTTCCCACCCAGGCGGGCTGACGCTTGTCGAGGAATGCGCACATGCCCTCCTGCGCGTCGGCGGCCATCGCGTTCATGCTCATCACCTCTTTGGCATAGGCATACGCTTTGGGCTGATCGAGATCAATCTGGGTGTAGAATGCCTGCTTGCCCAGCGCCACGGTGAGCGAGCTGGCGCTGGCTATCGAGAGGGCGAGGTCGCGGGTGGCGCTCTCCAGCTCATCGGCGGGGACGACCGTGTTCACCAGCCCCCAGTCGGCGGCGGTCTCGGCGGAGATGAGCTTGCCCGTCATCAGCATCTGCAGCGCGCGCTTGCGTCCGATGGCGCGGCTGAGCGCGACCATTGGCGTGGTGCAGAAGAGGCCAATCTTGACGCCCGGCGTGCCAAACGTGGCCTCCTCGGCGGCGACGGCCAGATCGCAGGTGGCGACCAGCTGGCATCCGGCGGCGGTGGCGATACGGTGGACACGGGCAATCACCGGCTGCGGGATGGCCTGGATGGTCTCCATCAACTCAGTACACAAATCGAAGACGGCGCGATAGCGGTTGATGTCGCCATCCACCAGTTCGCGCAGATCGTGGCCCGCCGAGAACGCGGGACCGTTTGCCGCCAGCACAATCGCGCGCACCTCAGGCTCGGCGCTCACTGCGCGCAGTGCGTCGTTCAGTTCGCGCATCATCTCACTGGAAAGGGCGTTGCGTTTCTCAGGACGGTTCATGGTGATGGTGGCGACGGGCGCGTCGCGCTCGACGAGAATGGAGTCGTACGTCATTGTAAGGTCTCCTTGCGGAATGCTCTGTAGAACTCTTGGGGTTACAAGAGCATCATAACAGCATAGGTGCGTGTTACGATAGGCCACTTATGCATCGCGCGTTTCAGCAGCCCGACGTAGAGCGAGGAATGAGATTTTCAACTCATGCCGCACTGCGCTCTCTGGTTCGGCAAGGAGAAGCGCTTGATAATCTTCGAGAAACGCCATCCGCACCCTATAGAAGAAATGCAGGAAATGGCGCAGAAAGCTTATGCAATCCAGGATAACAAACTCGACGCCGCCCGTTTTCTCATAGAGAGACGCTGCATACTCCGCAACGTCTACTTCAATCTTGTCCGTAGTAATGAAGCAGTAGTTATCGAGTCTTTTGCCCTCTCTTTGCCAATAACTTTGTACCTTCTGCAGAGCCTGGTCAATGTCATTTTGTGTTACTCGTCGCGTTTTCATTTCATAGCATGTGACGAGGTTGTTGTCGGCGGTAAGAACAATTTCGACGTCACCAAGCGCCCCCGTTTGCTCATCTGCGGCGTTATGTTCTTGAAGCGGCAATGCGCGCTCTCGTAGCATGGGCGCGGCTGCGCGATAAGCTGCGGCAACCATCAGCACAGGTAGTCTGCTTGTATATGGAGAGGCTACATGCTGTTGAAGCAACATAACGATGCCTTCTGCGGAAAGCGCGTCTGAAAGCCCTGGTGCGCGGAGACTTGCCATTGACCTCTCAAGCTCAGACTCATGTGTTTGTTTTATTTGAAGCAGTTCACGAATAATCTCGGTGAGCACGTCTTCAGCGGATACTTGTCCCTCAAAGATAGCGGTGATGACCGCAAGAAACGCAGCGTCCAGATCGGGTGAGTCGCCTCCGAGGCTTACATCAGGATTCAGCACGATGTTCTTGGTGCGGAACGCAGGGGTGAGGAAACCGGTCGTGCGGTTACATGGCAAACCTTGAGCGGAGATGAACGCCGCAATCGGATGCTCATCGTAGTAGCGACCTGAGTAGGAATCATCGCCCAGCACGGAATATGGCTTGCGAATGTCTTTTGCTGGCTCGTGGATTTTCGCAAGCGTGCAAGCCATGAGTACTCGCACATCAGCGCCGATTCTGTGGCGGCTGATGAACAGAACTTGCTCGCGCAAAACAGGATCCGCAATGAAGGATGCGGTCAGATCAGCAGCGGCTCGCTGGTAAAGTCTTTCGAGGATGGCTTCGGGCGTTTCACTTTGCTGCCTGTTTGAGTCCACTGTCCGAATTCTCCCAAATCGTAATTTACATACAGGACTTCCTGGCGAGGCTCCTTCACCGAGTGAACCAGTTTTTCCGGGCCTTTCACCATGTTCCAATCCCCATAGAGTTCATCCATAAGCGCGCAACTGTAGCTGGAAATGGCCACTTTCCCCTGCGCATGATGTAAAACCTCGGCTAACTCTCGGTGCTGCTCATCGCTCATTTCGTGGGCGTAAGCATTGCTATCGCCGCGCGAACTATGCGGGTATGGGGGATCACAGTATGTAAGCGTTTGCGGACTATCATACCGCCGAATAACGTCGAGTGCAGGCGCATGCTCAATCTGAACTCGCAACAATCGTTGGGCAATGAGGCTCAAATCTTCGACAGATCCCAGCCAGCGCGAGACTGCTCCAGCCATACCGGCGCGGCTCGTCAGCAGACAATGCGCCCATCGTCCAGAACTAGCCTTCTGGGCAAGGCCTGTTCTGACCTGCCGAGCGCGAATGTAGAAACGTCGCGCACGCTCTAGTTCCGAAAGGTCGTCTACTGGCCCCTGGCATGCGAGTTCAAATTCTTCACGCGAGAATGGCGTGAAACCTATCTGCTCGATAAGGGTCTCTTTCTGGTCGCGCAAAACGCGAAAGAAATTGACCACCTCACTATCAAGGTCGTTATAGGTTTCCACGGGTGCTGGTATTCGATTAATGAGGACTGCCGCAGACCCACCAAATGGCTCACAAAAGTGTTGGGCATCTGGCAACAAAGGAAGAAGCCAGTCGAGGTGACTGTATTTCCCTCCATACCAGCCGAATGCAATGAGATTCCCCACGTTACGTCATCCTCCCGTCAACCGCAAGGCGCTACTTGTTAATGAATATATCGCCCTGCCGGGTGAAAAAGCGGAAAGTAGGCTGACATATTTTGGCCACTATGATTAGCGCTCGCTGAACTTTTGCTTCAGTGCGTCGGCGACATTCGTGGTGACGATGCCATCGAGATCGCCACCAAGGAGGGCAACCTCTTTGAGCAGCGTCGCGCTGACAAAGAGATAGCGCAGGTCCGTGATAATCATCAGCGTCTCGATCTCCGGCGCGAGCTTGCGGTTCATGAGCGCCTGCTGGAATTCTAGCTCGAAATCAGTGACGGCGCGCAATCCACGCACGATAGACTGAGCGCCGATGGTGCGGGCGTAGTCAATCACCAGACCCTCGAACGGCTCAACTCGTACGTTCGTCAGTCCTTCCTCGGTGACCGTCTCGCGCCAGAGCTGCACGCGCTCGTCGGTGGTGAAGAGCAGCTTCTTGTTTGGCGTCGAATAGACCGCGATCACCAGCTCATCCACCACGCGCGCGGCCCGCTTGGCGATATCGAGATGCCCCCGGTGAACGGGATCAAAGCTGCCGGGATAGACCGCTACGAGGCGCTTATCCTCGCCCGCTGTTGCCCGACTCTGCGCTGTGCCGCCCTGACTCGCGTCGTCTCGTCGCATCGCTCGCTCACTTTCACTGCGGACGTACTGATCGGGTCATTCCAGACGCTGCTGTCGCCGCTATGTGGAAACCTCAACATATTCTGGCGCGCTACTCGGGTGGGGAATAGCTAATCCGTCTTCGCGCATGCCTTCCAGATGCATCTCGATAGCTTTCTGGATGCTGGTGATTACCTCCTCGCGAGTGTCTCCAACGGCGACACAGCCAGGCAAGTCTGGCACATAGGCTCCAAAGCTGTGTTCTCCTTGCTCGATAACAACTAGATAACGCATATCTCACCTCCTGGGCTTGGGCAAACCTGCTTGTTGAAAGATGCTATCTCTCGTTTTCGGCGGAAGGTCTTTGTTTGGATGGCCAGCAATGGTAACACGCCCTTGCTTTGTAGGATGTTTGTATTGGCGATGGTCTCCAGTAATCTTGACCAGAATCCACCCGTCCGCTTCAATCGCAGAGATCGCTTCTCGTACCTTCATGCCTTTACACCCGCAATTCTAGCATCTTTATCGCCGTGCGGCTCTATTCTCTCACGGAAAGGCAACCAGATTGCATGTAGCCAGCTAGTCAAAAAACATCCCTCCTCCGATGATGGGAGAAGGGATGTGATTGACACGGCGAAACCGCCAGATTGATGATGCTACACGCGAATCTCATCCACCTGCGAGAGATTTATGAAGAGGTCGCAGCTCTGCCGCAGGATCATCGCGGCGGCGTCATCGAAGGCGGCTACCTCCACGCGCACCCCATGATCCGAGCAGTACTCCAGCAGCGGCAGGAAATCGCTGTCGCCGCTGACCAGGACGACGGTGTCAATCGCGTCGGCATCTACCAGGCGCACGATATCCATGCAGAGATCGAGGTCCATATCGGCCTTGCGCGCGCCACTGGCAAACGTCTTGTAGTTCTTGGTCGTGATGCGATAGCCCACGCCCTTCACCGCCGAGAGGAACGTCTGCTCAGCGTGCGGGTCGGGATTGGTAGGCGCGTAGGCGTGCGCGCGAATCAGGCGGCGGTTGGCGCGCAGGAAATCGAGCAGACGCCCGAAGTCAATGTTCATGCGCTGGCTGCGCGCCGAGTAGAGCAGGTTGGCGACATCGACGAAGACGCCAATGCGCTCGGTCGACGGGAACGCTGGCAGCGCTACCGTCATGCTCGGCGGATACTGCTGGCGACGCACCTCGCTGAGCAGGCGGTCGGTCTGTTGCGTAATGGCGCTGGTGATGATCGTACCCAGTTGGTTGGCCGACATCGGCACATCACCACTGCGCTCGCCCCGGCGGATACGTGGCAGCGGCTCATGCAGTGGGCTGGCCACGCCAGACGACTGCGGGCCAAAGCCATGCGCGAAGGATGGCTCCGGCGAGCCAAACGGGCTCTCGGATTCCTGCATATGGCGCTGCGCGGTCGACATGTCCCATGGCGTCTCTCCGTTGCGCGCGGCAGGAGCGGGCGGCGCTGATGGGGCTGGCGGCGTTGTTGATCGTGATGGCGTCACCGAGCGAGAACCGCGTCCGCGCACGGCGGGTGTATAGGGGCTATAGCCCGATTCCTCAAAGCCTTCAGGGGTCGGCTGGTAACCGTTGTTGCTGCTCTCGTGATCGCGCGCATAGGTCACCCGTGTCTCAGGCGCGGCATAGGGCGCGGGCAGTCGGCCGGAAGGACTCTGATGGTCGTCACCATCGCTTTCGCCTGACTCGGCATCCTGGCCATGGCCGCGACGGCCGCGACGACGACGGCGGCGAGACGCGCTCTCGTGCTCGCTCTGATCCGCTTCTTCGGCAGCCATGTCGGTCGCCACAGCAAGCTCCTTGGCAGGCTCCTCGCTCACAACCGCATCGATCACCTCTGGTGTTTCAGCGGCTTCGGGCGCTTCGGCGGCAATTGCCGATCCGTCCGTTGCGCCGACTTCAGTCTCCGCTTCGACGGACGGATCGACCTGCGAAGTAGCGTCATCGACTGCCGCTGGCGCTACTTCTTCGGTAGCGGGCGCGTGCGCTGGCGTCATCAGCGTCGGCGGTGTGGCGCGCCAGCCACTGAGGCGCTCAGGGCGAACGGCTGCTGACTCGGCCGTGGCTGATCCACGCTGACGGTCAAAGCGATAGCGGCGCGGCGCGGGCGCTGCCGTCTCATCGGCGGCGGATGGTCGTTCTTCGGCGCTGGGCGCTGATGATGTCCCCTCCTCCGCGGGCTGGCGCTCGTTGGCCTGCGACAGCGCATCCAGGTGCGCAAAGATCGCGGCGTCCAGCGGCAAACGCTCGGGGGCTGGTAGCGATGTTTCTGGCGAGCTCTCAACCTCCGCTGGCCCAGCCAACTCAGTTGGCTCTGTGGCCGAAGTAACCGGCACAAGCTGGATATCGGGAACGTCGGTTTTTCCGTTGCGGCGGCGATTGCTCCCGCCGCGTCGTCCGCGTGTAGTTGGGCGCTTGGGCGTCTCGGCGGCTGGCCCTGTAGCCAACCCTGCCTCCGTGGCAGCCGTTTCAGTCGCTACCGGAGCCTCGGCGACAGCGACTGCCTCTGGCGCACCCTGCTGTTCTTGCGCGCTCTTCGTATTCTGTGTGTTCTTCGCGGGCTTCGCTGCTTTCGCCGCCTTTACCTCGTTTGCCTCGTTTGTGTCTTGCGTTTCCTTGGGCTGACGGCTGCGATTGGGGGTGTGTCGGCGGCGCTGTGGCCGCGAGGAGGCGGCCTTTGCGGTCGTGTCACCGCCCGCGTCGGCTGCTGATGTGCCTTCGGTGGACCCAGGCGCCTGTGCGACGGGGTCGTGTTGATCTTGAGTCATGTTGTCTCCCGATTCTGCCGCGCGCAGGGGCGCAGAGCGGTGCGGCGGGGAGGCTGCTGATGTGTGACCCAGATATGTCGAACGCTACTAGGAAGCTCTGGCGCGCTGTGCATGAAGTCTGTTGACCGCTAATTCAGCGCCGCGGCAGGAAGCTATCTCCTCAGTCGTGTAATCCCTGGACAACCCAACCCAACCTCAACCCTCTCCCACTACCCTTCCGGCATCCCGCCATCCCTGGCGAGAGCGCAACCCTGTGCGGGTCTGATTTCTTTCTCTGTCTGTGCGCCGCCGGAGCAGCACGCCAGAAACGATTTCGGAGCGCTCCGTCAATTGCATGTCTACGATCTACGAGCCATGCTCCGAAGTCCATGATCAATGATTCGCGGTATCCGCATGCTCAGGAAGCCTGCCATTGTTGCGCGCGGGCGAGCCGTCCGGCGCCTCGGATGACTGGTGCGCTGACCGCGAAAGCTTCAGCCAGACCGTGACAATCCGCTGCACCGAGGTAAACACGCTCGTCACCGCAAGCAAGAGCAACGTCCAGATGAGCCACTGCTCGGCTCCCAGAATAAGCCCCACTGCCAGCACCAGCACCCGCTCTGGCCGGGCCATCAGGCCGCCCTTCATCTCCAGGCCCAGGCCCTCAGCCCGCGCGCGCGCATAGCTGACCATCAGCGAACCCAGACCGGCGATGTACGCCAGGGCCAGAGTCCATGCCTTCTCCGTTGATGGTGGCAGGCTGTTCACATAGAGGATGACGCCGAGAATGATAATGCCCTCGGAGTAGCGGTCCAGTGTCGAATCGAAGAAGGCGCCAAAGGTCGTCTTCTGATTGCGCACACGCGCCAGCGCCCCATCCACCATGTCAAACATTCCAGCGAACAGCAGCATCACACCGCCCAGGCGCAATGACCCCATCGCCAGAATCGCCGCCGTAATCGCGTTGAGCACCAACCCAAGCACGGTGGCCATGTTGGGCGTCATGCCTATCGCTGCCAGCGGCCTCACCACCATCTCGGCGATGTGACGCGCGGTTCGTTGTATGGCTGGCCCAAACATACCTGCCTGCTCCTCGTTGCATGCTGCTTCTATTGTATCATCCCTGCCCTACAACGTGGGAATCCAGGGACTCGCTTCCCAGAGCGAATGTGACCCGCAAAAAGATGCGCGAATGGCCCATCAGGCCCAGTCGCTTGTCGCTTCACGCCCTAATCGAGCGCCTGTATGGCTGCGGCGGGCTGGCGCGCGATCTGGGGACGCCAGATGGCGGCATGCTCCGCGCGGAGCTCACGATAATAGTCGAGCACCTGATCGGCGATATGCTCCCAGCCAAATTCCCTGGCGCGCTCGCGGGCTGCCGTGGCGAGCCGCCTGCGCTCGTTCTCATCATCCAGCAGATGACAGACCGCCCAGGCCAACTGCTCGTGATTCTTGGGAGCCACCAGCAGGCCATCCCGCTGGTGGCGAATCACCGAGCGGAAGCCGGGAATATCCGATGCCACCACCGCCCGGCCCGAGGCCATGGCTTCCAACAGGACGATACCCTGGCTCTCGCCGCCCGTATTCGGCGCGCAGAAGACATCCGCCGTCGCGTAGAGCGATGGGAGTTGTTCCGCCGGAACGCGCCCCAGGAAGATGACATCGCGCCATCCCGCCTGGGCAGCGTACGTCTGGAAGCCGACCCGCTGCGGCCCATCGCCGCCGATCAGAAAACGTGTGTTGGGATAGTGCTGGCGGATGATAGGAATCGCGCGCAGCAGGTATTTCAGCCCCTTGCGCTGCTCCAGCCGCCCCAGAAAGACGATGTTGAAGCGGTCGTCGCCGGATTGCGTGTATTGGGCGAGCGGCGCGACGCCTTCGTTGAAACGCCCCAGATCGACGCCATTGGGAATGATGCGATACTCGCCTGGGAAGAAGCGCGAGACGAACTCCGCCGCGGCTGGCGAGACGGCGATGCGCCCATGAATCCGTTTAAAATAGCGGCCCAGCAATGGCTTGGCCGAATAATAGGCCCAGTCGCTCGTCGAGGTCAGGCTGCGTCGCGCCCAGGCGTGGAAGGTGCCGACGTAGATCGTGTCGGTCATGCCCATCAGGTGGAGCATCGTCAGCGGCAGCGCGGAGGCCAGCGGCTCGTGCAGATGGAGCACGTCGAACTCCTGCCGCCGCAGGAGCGAACGAATACGCCCGCGCCAGTCGGGGGCAACCGCGACGCGCGCAATCGAGCCGTTCACCCGCACCGGAGCCGCCCACCCCAGCTTGTAGACGCCATATTCCACCTGCCGGGCGCGCGACCCGGTCGCCGGGGTGAGAATGCGCACAGTGTTCCCCCGGCTCCGCAACTCGGCGGCCAGGTGAGCGATGTGGTCCTGCACCCCCCCTGGATAACTCCAGTCGTAGGGCGAAACGAGTCCGATCTTCAACGCGTGCCTTCCTGTCGGTCCAATCCATGAAACCGGCGCGCTCTTCGCTCGCCAGGCCGTGTCACGTCAGATGTTGCCGGGCGAGCAGCCAGCCCCGCATGGCTACGATTCAGTCCATGTATTTGGTAGCAATTAACGCACCACACTGGCGGATGGACGCATACGGGTACTCCGTTCGAGCGCGAATCCGCCGATGCGCGCGATGGCCGTGTGGCGCGGCTCGATGTGCTCGAAGGTTGCCCCTCCGCCATACACCATCCGGTGCGAGACGAATGCGACATACTCGCGCGCCTGCCAAAAGCGCCCCTGCGGCGCGGTCTGACGCAATGCTACCGCGCGCCGGAAGTCCGCAGCGGTACGCCCAGGGAAGATCGTGCGCGCGCAGCCGACGGCCGTCGTTGTGTGCGCATCGCTACTACCCGTCTCTGCCCAATGATATACCGTACGCGCAAGTGTCATGGCGATACGTGACGAGCCGATGCCCGCGAAGCTGCCGTTGAGTGTCTCGATGCCATCGGGATGCAGCTCGGGCTGCCGCAGCAGGCGATTCACCACCTTGCGCTGGACACTGTGACGGAAGACGCGATTGAAAGGATGGGCGATGATAGCGAGGCCACCCTGCGCATGTACCAGTTCGATGCTGCGCTCGATGCTCAGGTCGGGCGGGACGGCTTTTTCCAGGAAGAGCGCCAGCATATGCCCCTCGCGCGTGCTGATTTCCTCGCCGACGATCACCTCAAAGGGGTACTTGCGGCGGGCGGCCAGATCGCGCGCGTAAAGCGCTCCATCGATGGTATCGTGGTCTGTGATGGCAATCACATCGAGCGGGGTATAGGTTTCGACAAAGTTCAGTACGTCTTCCACTGATCCGGTGCCGTCGCTATAGGTGGTATGCATATGCACATCGGCCAGACCCTCGCCCGCGCGGCGCTCTCGGGCAAGCTCAGGCTGATATGAGGCCATAGCGCCGATGTGTTCAGAATCACTCAATGATGTACTCATACGTTCGCTACTGGAATCGCTCTTCATAACTAGGTTCTTTCTTTGCGTCCACGATCCGCGCAGGCCACGCTATCCGTGGTCATCATGCGGATGGGACGGCTGATGATCTCGCTGACTGATTATTCGCTGTTGCGGGCGCCACACGCGCGGCGACACGCTGCTCTTCGACGGCCCCTTGTGCATCCTCTGTGTCCCAGATGGGCGCCAGCGTCGAAAGCCACTGCTCTGGGTACATCGAGATGAGCCGCTCGAGCTGCTCGACATACTTGCCTACCGCCCGCGCGGTAGCGTCTTCGGAACGGACACGTCTGGCCGCGCTGCCATCGCCTTCCGAATCCTTCGGTTCTGGCTGAATATCCAGCGGAATGACGACTCCATGGGACCGTCCTCGGCCCAGCCGCCAGGAGAATGAGCCAACAATGGGCGCGCCTGTCTTGAGCGCCAGCGCGAATGGCGACGTTGGCAGCCGCGCTGGCTCGCCAAAGAAGGGTACCTCGATGCTCGAACCGATAATGTAGCGGTCGGCGGCGACCACCACCAGTTCGTTGCGCTTGAGCGCGTTCCTCATCTCACGGAGCGTCTCACGACTATCCGCCGGGAGGAGCCGCAGGTTGAAGTGCTCGCGTGTCTTGCAGACCCACTGATAGAGCGCTTCGGGCCGCATCCGCTCCACTGGGGTCGTCATATGATAACCAATGGACCCCAGCCGGGAAACGCCATACTCGAAGTTGCCAAAATGGGCGCTGACGATGATGAGTCCGTTCCCCCGCTCGATGGCCTCGGTGATGAGTTCTTCGCCCTCGGTCGTCCATCCCGCCAGCACCTCTTTCTCGGTGAGATGCGGGCCGCGCAGGAAATCGAGATAGTTGAGCACCATATGCTCGAAGACGCTGCGTGTGGCGCGATGCAAGGCGACCGGATCGCTGACAAGCCTCGGCACGTGACGCAAGTTGCGCTCGACCCGGCGCCGCAGTTGCCCATGGAACGCCCAGATCATCATACCGATGAAGCGGGCGCCAGGATAGGCCAGCCACATTGGGATGAATGGGACGATGGCCCCCGCCAGACGGAAGGCGCGCAGCTTAGTCATTGGCGTGCTCTCCTTGCGCCAGGCTGGCTGCCGCTTGTGCCGCTTGTGCCGCTGCTGGCATGTGTGACTCAGGTGTCGCGCTCCTCAGTGCGGGCGCGTCGTCCTGAGGCCAGAATTGGCGGAACATTTCCCATTGATCGGGGTATTGCCGGATGATTTCCTCCATCGCATCGAACATCTGCTGCGTCAACCCAATAGTATCGGCCCGCTTGTCGCCGGTAGGCCGTGGGAAGATGGGAGGCATTGCTCCTAAGTAATACGTTTCAGAATAGTTTTTGTCGTAACGGCAGTATCCCGGAACAATCGTCGCGCCCGATTTGAGGGCAAGTTGCGCGATGCCACCGGGAACATAACAAGTCTTGCCAAAGAAGGTGACTGGCACGCCCTGGTCTGGTGGCACGGGCTTATCAACCGCCACAGCCACCACCTGATTCTCTTGCAGCGCGCGCAAGATGCGGCGCGGCGTCTTCTCAATGCGGATGATGCCCAGGCCGAGTTTGCCCCGCTGCTCCATCACCAGTTTATCCATGCGCGGGTCGTCGAACGACTCGACGATGATCGCGATGGGAACGTGGCTGCGCACCATCACGGCGGCGACATCCCACGCGCCGAAGTGAAACGAGACGAGGATGACGCCTTTGCCAGGGGCGAGCGCCTGATCGATATAGTTGAAGGCGCCCGGCGGCGGGGTGACATCTTTCATGCGCGCCAGCAGTTCGTCGAAGGTCGCGTTGGGGAGATAGAAGAAGTCTGAAATATAGCGTCCGTAGTTGCGCCACGAGTCCCGCGCCAGCCGTTTTGCGCGCGGGTCGTCCTCGGACACGCCCAGCACGTGCGCCATGTTGGAGATGGTCGCGCGCCGCTTGGCGGCCCAGGCGTAGTAGACCAGCACCGTGATTGGCCCGGCGAGGGCGAGCCGTACCGGGCGGGGTACGCGGCCAGCGAGCCAGCTTGCGAAACGGGTGAGGTAGTAGACCAATTGGCTCGCTCCTAGCGATGCGACTTCAGCAGGCGGAGCAGCGAAGAACGGGAAAACGACTGGATAACCTGCGAATGCTCCCCCCGGCCAGCCCAGAACCCGTGGTTCCGGGACTGTCGGGGAGAGAGTAACAGGTGTTGCTCGACATACGCAACACATCTACGAGAAATGGATGAGACATCACCCCCGGCCCCTCTCCTAGGAGGAGAGGGGACATATGCTGCGCCAACCGGCGGAATGGTCGCCCCAGTCCCTCTCCCTTTAGGGGGAGGGTGGCCGAAGGCCGGGAGGGGGTTCTCCCCTGGCGCGAGACCTCACCACCAGCCCCTCTCCCACAGGGAGAGGGGAGCCAGAAACCTGACTAATTGGCTTCGGGCATATCCTGCACGGCGACGGGCGTCTCGCTGTGGCCGTTGGCCGTGGCGCGTGTCTTCGCCTCGGCGACGGAGGACGCGTCCTGCGCGAACTCGGTGATGAACTCGTCAGTCATCAGGCGAGCCTGCTCGTCGGTATACTGGATGGCCGGTGACTTCATGAAATAGGCCGACGGACCAAGCAGCGCGCCGCCGATGCCCGCGTCCTTCGCCAGCTTGGCGCAGCGCACCGCATCGATGACGACACCAGCGGAGTTGGGCGAATCCCACACTTCGAGCTTCAGCTCGACGTTGAGCGGCACATCGCCGAAGGTGCGACCCTCCAGGCGGATGTAGGCCCACTTGCGGTCGGACAGCCAGGCCACATAGTCGCTAGGGCCGATGTGGACGTTGTCAGCGCCGATGTCGTAGTCGAGCTGGCTGGTGACGGCGTTCGTCTTCGAGATTTTCTTGGATTCGAGGCGGTCGCGCTCGAGCATGTTGTAGAAGTCGGTGTTGCCGCCGACGTTGAGCTGCATCGTGCGCTCCAGCTTGACGCCGCGCTCGCGGAAGAGGCGGGCAAGGGTGCGGTGGACGATGGTGGCGCCAACCTGGCTCTTGATGTCATCGCCGACGATGGGCAGTTTCACTTCCTCGAAGCGCTCGCGCCAGTATTGCTCGCGGCCAATGAAGACCGGGATGCAGTTGACGAAGCCGCAGCCTGCCTGAAGGATCTGCTCCACATACCACTTGGTGGCCGTCTCACTGCCAACGGGCAGATAGTTGATGACGACATCGGTGCCGGTATCCTGAAGCAGCTTGACGATATCGGTGGTCTTGCCGGGCGCTTTGGTGATGACCTGCGAGAGGTATTTGCCCAACCCGTCGTGGGTCATGCCACGCTCGACCTTGACACCCTTCGCCGGGACGCTGGCGAACTTGTAGGTGTTGTTCTGTCCCGAGAAGATCGCCTCACTCAGGTCTTTGCCGACTTTGTCCGCGTCGATATCAATCGCGGCGGAGAATTCGATGTCGCTGATGTGATAGCCGCCAAGGTTGACGTGCATCAGTCCAGGAATGAAATCGTCATCGGCGGCGTTGCGGTAATATTCGACGCCCTGCACGAGTGACGATGCGCAGTTGCCCACGCCAATGATGCCAACGCGCACTTTCTTCTTGCCCAAGTTGCCATGCCTCCTGAAATACCGATCATCTGTGCAAACTGCTGCCATCGCGCCCGGAGCATGCCCCGACGGCATGATGGCGGAACCCCCACTGTGTTAGAACTGTTGCGCGGGCTTGGCCCCTGTTGGCTTGCCCGCCGCCGCGCCAGGTGTATTAGCCGCCTCCGCCTCGCCGACAGGCGCGACCACCGTTGCTGGCGACGCCTCCACAGCCGGAGCGGCGGGAGCGCCACGAATGACATCACCAAGCTGACGCAGACTTTGCTGACAGCGCGCGGCGTCGAGCGAACAATACACCTGTCGCCCCTGCCGCCGTGTCCGCACCAGCCCGTTGCGCCGGAGAATCGCCAGATGCCACGAGACGAGCGGCTGGCTAATCAGCAACTGCTGCGTCAGGTCGGTGACGTTTACCTCCTGGCTGTTGGCGAGAATGCGCACGATGTTCAGACGCACTTTATCGGCTAGCGCGCGCGTCAGCTTTTCGAGTTCGATGTAGTCTTGCCAGCCGGTGGGTGTGCCAGTCTGCGTCATTCGCTCCGCCTTCAGCCGATGCGGAGGAGCACGTATCCGCACGACACTGTGCTGAACTCCCGCCAAATACATCAAGGCTCACTATATAAGCAAACCCTATATAAAGGATCGCTATATATGTACCTGAGACTGCTGTGCTTGTCAAGAGGGTATTTTCTGACCGCTGCTCAATGGTCTCGATGGGGAGACCCCGCCGTTCGGGGAGTGGCGCGCCTGCCGAAATGGCGGGTGCGCGGACGCGGACGCGGCGCCTACACTGCTAGCGGGAGCTTGATAGCCCGCCAGAACTGTGATGAGGTTGTGAGAACAGGTCTCTATCTCTGGCTCCCTCCTTTTGGGGGAAGAGAACAAGGGTCGACACTGGAGCATGTCATGCGGGGATTCTACTGGCTGATTGAAGATGCGCTAGCGGGCTGCGCTCGGCCTGGTGGCAGCGTCACACGACGCGCGGGCGCTCTGGAGCCTGATGGCGCGCTGGCGGCGCTGGATGCCGACCTCGCCTGGCTGCGCGAGCAGGGCATCGGCGCGGTGCTCTCGCTGACGGAAACGCCGCTGGACACCGCCGCGCTCGAACGCTACCAGCTGGAGTCGCTCCACGTGCCGATAGACGACATGACCGCGCCAGCCCCCGAACAGTTCGACCGCGCGCTCCGTTTCATCGACTGGTGGCGCGTGCGCGGGAAGCGTGTGGTCGTGCATTGCAAGATGGGCCAGGGGCGCACTGGGGTCATCCTGGCGGCGTATCTCGTGCGCTTGGGAGCAACCCCCGCACAGGCCCTGGCGCGCGTGCGAACGGTCTGCCCCGGCGCGGTGGAAAACCGCGAACAGGAGCATGCGCTCGACGCCTTCGCTATCCGCCGCGACTGGATTCTGTGACTTTATGCGCAGGTGATAGAATACGAGCTGGCAGACCCACAAGGGAGCCGAATTTATGAAAAGAGTAGGGTGATTCTCATGTCAACAGCTTCACACCCCCTGTGCAAGAGTTGGATGATGAGGAGCGTGCTCGCCTCATCGCCGTCCTACGTCAGCATGGCGTCCGGCGAGCAGGCGTGTTCGGGTCGTTCGCCCGTGGCGAACAGACGTCCGCAAGCGATGTTGACCTGCTGATCGAACCAGATGCCGAGGCGACTCTCTTCACCCTCGCCCGACCAAAGCGGCTCTGGAGGATATCTTGGGACGCCCGGTTGATCACATCACCTTCAATGCGCTTGAGACTAGCAACCGCCCGCGCTTGCGTGAGCGCATCCTTCACAATCTGATACCGCTCTGGGCGAATTGAAACGCGCGACTTCCGAAGGCTGCGGCATGCTGGTGTTTAACGTGTTATTCCGGTAATCGGCATTGGCATTGGCATTGGCATTGGCATCGGCGTCTGTGTCTAGCAGCCCGCGCAGGCGGGCTTTGCGGCGGAGCGAAGCGCAGCCCTTAGCCGCGGCTTCAGCCGCCAGCGCCTCCTCCTTGTGTCCTCGCGCAATATCGGATACCATACCAGCACATGAGATACGTGACATAGAGCATCATGCTCCGATATATCCGAGGAAGTTGAGAATCAGAGACCGATGTATGCATCCATTCTGGCTGGCGGCAGCGGGACGCGCCTCTGGCCTCTGAGCACCCAGGAGACTCCCAAGCAGTTTCTCCGCCTGATGAGCGACCGCACCATGCTGCAAGAGACCGTCGAGCGGGTCGCGCCGTTCGTCACCCCCGACGAACTGTATGTGGTCACCTTTGCGCAGTACCGCCAGTCGGTGGCCGAACAACTGCCCGCGCTGCCAGCCGACCACATCCTGGCGGAGCCGCTAGGGCGCGGGACTGCCGCCTCGATTGGCCTCGCCGCCACACTCATCGCCGCCCGCGAGCCGACCGCCATCATGGGATCATTTCACGCCGACGCGGCAATCGCCGATGTCGAGGGATTCCGGCGAGCGCTGGCCTTCGCCGAACAGGTGGCGCGCGAAGGATATCTAGTGACGCTGGGCATCACCCCGACCTATGCCGAGACCGGCTATGGCTACATCCAGGCAGGCCAGCCGCTGATGGCATCGGGCGACTTGGCGGCGTATACGGTGAGCCGCTTCGTCGAGAAGCCAAAGCGCGAGGTGGCCGAGGAGTATCTGCGCGCGGGCCACTATAGCTGGAACTCCGGCATCTTCGTCTGGCGGGTTGATCGCATCCTCGATGAGATGCGTAGGCACGTGCCACAGATCGCCGACGTGCTCGATGAGATCGGCGCCGCGGCGCGACAGACCGGCGGACGTATGACGGCGGAGGTCGAGCGGGTGATGGAGCTGGCCTGGCACCGGCTGACTGAAAACGTCACCATCGACATCGGCATCATGGAGCGCGCCGACCGTATCGCGGTCATACCCATTTCGGTCGGTTGGAACGATGTAGGGAGCTGGGCGCAGGTCGCCACGCTGCATCCCTGCGACGATGCGGGCAATACCGTCGTCGGCATCAGTGTGGAGCAGCATCTGAACGTGCGGACAGGCGATACGCTGGTCTTCAGTACAACCGGCCGGCGTGTCGCGACGGCGGGTGTCGAGGGGCTGGTGATTGTGGATACGCCGGACGGCGTGCTGGTCTGTTCCAAGGAACACGCGCAACTGGTGAAAGAGCTGGCTGAGCAGGCAAAACAGCGACAAAGCGGCTAGGGCAAGTGGCTGCTGTGAACGCATGGGATTTCTGTCTCATTTTGTCAGGTTCTCATGGGCCACTACTTCGTATAACATGCTATACTGATGAGGCAATGGCGGCGACATCACAGGAATCACAGGATGTCAACGACTCTCGCGGATATGCGAGAGCTTGCGAGTCGCCCGGAATGACAAAGCGCCCGCGTCTGGCCGATTGACTGCGGCCCGACAGCGCCGAAACGCTGCCGCGAATGCATCATCAGATGCGTACGTCCAACATTTTACGCTGGCAACGATTCCTGCCAGCAACGCCACGAATGTTCGGTTGGGGAAGGTGTGGAGATACGAGGTGCAAACCGTTCGCTCTACCTGACGGTAGAGTGCCTAAGCACACAGCCAGTATAGCACATGAAGCACACGAAAGGGATGCGGCGCTTCTTCTCAGCCCCAAAGGGTTGGAACTTCCTGCGCCAATGTCTGTGAGAGCGGGGGGCAGACCGGAGAGGCTTCTGCGGCGAGGGGCGCACAAAACATCATGGCCAAGTCCAGAGTGACGGCAACAAATCGCCTTGCCAACGTGATTGAAGTGGTTGAACTAGGACGACGCACCGGCTTGCTTTCCGCTGAACGGGATACGGCTGGGCTGGAAGAAGGCGAGATTTACTTCATATCAGGACATCCTGTTTATGCGGTGCTCGGCCCGCTCGATGGCCGCGATGCGCTCAATGTGCTGGTGCGCTGGGGCGCGTGCCGCTTTGCCTTCGACCCCTCCGCGCCGCGTCCTATCCCCAATTTCTCCGGCCTTCTGCCCGCCGTCGATAGCGACGGCACGCCGTATGGCGTCAGCACGGGCTATGAGAATGGCCAGCCACCGCAGCCTACGCCACGTCATTCCGCCCCCAACAGCGGCGCCAGCGGAAATGGCTGGGGCGGCTATGGGACAAGCGCGCCCAATATGATGCCGGGGATGAACCACAGCGCGCCCAATATGCCGAACACCAGCGCGCCCAACATGGGCAACTCAGGCATCTGGGGCTTCTCCAATCCTCCGAACTCGCCCCCACCGACATCGCCGTCTGGGTCTGGCGCGGGCTATCGTTCGTCCCCCTATCCTCCCGACCAGCAGACGCCACGGCGGACGCCGGATGTGCGTGACCTGAATACCCTGGTGGCGACCTACAGCCTCTCGCGGGGTCACCGGACGGTGCTGCTGCTGGCGAACGGACAGCACACAATCGTCGATATGGCGCGCCTCGCCTCGAAGTCCGTCGAAGAGGTCTACCAGCTGCTAAGTGACCTGCGGGGCTACGGCCTGATCTTCTGATGCTGGTAACCTTTGTGGATGGTTCCGCGTAGAGCTACACAGGGCGCACAGACACGGCGTATAGACACCGAGAAGCCGCTGGTCGATACTCTATCCGAAAGTACTCGTTTTTTCTGATGTAGCCGCAGTTCGTGGCACCATGAGATGGTATTTCATCAACAGTATCCGCATGCGCGCTTTGGTCTCCGTATGGTTGCTCACTCACCGCGCTTGGGCTTTCCGCTGGATGCGGTCGCGGCCGGAAGTGACGTTGGGACGAATAGGTCTATATCGTGAGGAATATTCCCGGGAGTCTTTGCGCGCGCGTGTGCCGAAATGATATCGCGGAAGCGTCAACATAGAGCGCAAAATCTGTCCGCTCGCTGAAATGAGGTGTGTGATCTATGGCTCAAGGAAAACCACGTGAGCGGCGGCGTTTGCCGCTCTCCGCACGATTATCCTTGCTTGTGCTCTTTGCCGCGCTCATTCCGCTGGCGGCGGTTGTTGGTATCAACGATTATCTTTCTCGCGGAACTTTGCTGAACCAGGGTCGCGCGGCGCTTTCGACCGACGCCAACGCCAAGTCAACGCTCGTGCAGACCTATATCCATGAGCGACTGCTGGATGGGCAGGCATTGGCGACGCTGCCGACAGCGGTAGGCTTCCTGGCATGCGCCGAGATACCAACACCGCCTGTCACGCTCGCGTGTGATACTCAAGCTGGCCTGTACAAGGATTCATCACAGCGGGCGCTCGCCGTTGGTATGGTGCGCGACAGCAACTATACGCTCTGGAGTATCTACGACGCGACCGGCCATGTGCAACTGACCTCCAGCGCCGCCGCTCAGAAAAACGCGCCGCCACCCACTACGGACGATCTCAATTCAGTACTCAAAGACGGGAAGCAGCGGGTGTCCGAGGTTTACTATGATCCCGGAACGAAGCATGCGTTCGTGCGTCTCTATACCCCGATCTTCATCACGCCGGGCAAGGCTGACACCGTGCTGGGCTTCTTGCAGGCAACGCTGAACCTCGACTATGTCTGGAATATCGTCAATGGCGAGCACGGACTGAACGGCGACGGCAGTTACGCCTTCATGACCGACGGTCACGGCGTGGTGATCGCCGACCCGAACGCGGGCGACCGCTTTACGGCGGTGCGTCCGCTCGATGCCGCCACGCAGAATCAGATCGCCAGCGAGAAGCGTTATGGCACGACAGCAGCGGTGCCAGACCGCGTATTACCCGGCGTATCGACGTCGCTCGACTCG
>JAICKD010000261.1 GCA_025928125.1 Ktedonobacterales bacterium | reverse complement strand
GGCGGCGATGTGGCGCGCCAGCGGACTGATGAAGGTGCGCCCGCCGTTCTGCCCGTTCTGACCCGCGCCTGTCGTTTCCGGCGCTGGTGGCTCGGCAACCGCAGTTCTCGCCACGCTGGTGGGCGTCGCGGTCGCGGCTGTGCCGTTCGCCTGCGCCTGTTTGCTGGCGGCTTTGGCGGGTTTGGCAGCCGTAGCGGCCTCGTTGGGAAGTGGCTCATCGGCCTTGCCAATCAGCGCGATGGGCTGGCCAATCGGAATGCTCTCGCCTTCCTGCGCGATGATCTTGCGCAAGACACCCGCAGCGAACGCCTCGGCCTCGATATTGACCTTGTCCGTCTCGATCTCCGCCAGCGCGTCACCCTTCTGCACGGTATCGCCCTCGCGCTTGATCCAGCGGAGGATTTTGCCTTCCTCCATCGTGTCGCCCATCTTGGGCATCACCACGGTCTGCATGTTGGCGGTCCCTTCTACCTACCGCGCGCCCGCAGGCTGCGGCACGATGGCCTTGACGGCGGCGATCACATCGTTACGGGCGGGAATCGCAAGCTGTTCGAGCGGTTTGCTATAGGGCATCGGCACATCCCTGCCGTGCACATGGCCCACCGGAGCGTCCAGCCAGTCGAAGCCGTGCTCATAGATCAGCGCGCTGATCCCCTGGCCGGTCCCGTAATACTTCCAGCCCTCTTCGGCGATCACGACACGATTGGTCTTGCGCAGCGAGTCGAGCACGAGGTCCAGGTCAATCGGGCGGATCGAGCGCAGGTCGATGACCTCCGTCTCGATGCCATCCTTCGCCAGCTCCTCCGCCGCTTGCATGCAGATGTGTACCATGCGCGAGAACGTCACCAGTGTCACGTCGCTACCCTCGCGGCGCACGATGCCCCGGTTGAGCGGCACGGTGTATTCCTCGCCCTCGTCAGGTACCTCGCCCTTGAGGTTATAGAGCAGCTCGTGCTCGATAAAGAGCACCGGATCGTCGTCGCGAATCGCTGATTTGAGCATGCCCTTCGCATCGTAGGGCGTCGCGGGTATCACTACCTTCAGGCCGGGGATGTGGGCATACATGCTTTCGAGCATCTGTGAGTGTTGCGCTCCACGCTGGGCGCCGCCGCCAGCGGTCATGCGGATGACCATCGGGATGCTCGGCTGGCCGCCGAACATATAGCGGAACTTGGCGGCGCTGTTAATGATGAGGTCGCTGGCCAGCAGGCTGAAGTTGATCGTCATCAACTCGGCGACGGGCCGCAGACCACCCAGCGCGGAGCCGATGGCCGTGCCGATGATGATCTCCTCGGCCAGCGGCGTATCTTTGACGCGCTTCTCGCCAAACTCCTCGAAGAGGCCTTTGGTGACGGCATAGGTGCCGCCATATCCGGCGATATCCTCGCCCAGAATGTAGACACGCTCGTCTCGCGCCATCTCCTCGCGGAGCGCCTCACGCAGCGCGTCACGGAAGGTAATCGTTCGCATCGTTCTCTATCTCTTCCATCGAATGTGTTGGTTTTGAGTCGTATCGCGGTGTTCGGTGGCCGTTAGTCGCGGGGAGTGCTGGGCTTGTTGCGCCAGGCGATAGCGCCGCTGCCATCGGCGAGCACGTCCTCATACAGCTCGTCGGCGTCTGGGGCGGGACTCTCCTCCGCGAAGCGCGCGATCTCCTCCACCTCGCCATCTACTCGCTCGTTGGTGGCGTTGATCTCCTCGTCGGTGATGAGATGATGCTCCTTGAGCTTCTCCTCGAAGAGCGCGATGGGATCGCGCGTGGAGCGCCAGTGGGCCTCCTCGTCACGGGTGCGGTAGTAGGCGGGATCGGTTATCGAGTGGCCGCGGAAGCGATAGGTGAGGGACTCGACCAGCGTCGGGCCTTCGCCATTGCGCGCCCGTTCCGCCGCGCGCAGCATCGTCTCGCGCACCGCCAGCACGTCCATGCCATCGACATGCTCATAGGCCACGCCGTGACCCGCGGCGCGCGGCTCCAGCGAGGCGACGGCCCATGCCTTGGTGACAGCCATGCCCATCGAGTACTGATTGTTCTCACAGTAATAGACGACCGGCAGCTTCCAGAGGCTCGCCAGGTTCAGCGACTCGTGGAATGCGCCTTCGTCCACCGCGCCATCGCCGAACATGACGGTGACGATGTCCGAGGTATTCTGATACTGGCAGGCGAAGCCGATACCCGTGCCGATAGCAAGCTGCGCGCCGACGATGGCCTGCCCACCAATCAGGCGATGCTCGTCGCTATAGATGTGCATCGAGCCGCCACGGCCCTTGCTGCACCCGGTGGCCTTGCCGAATAATTCGGCCATCACCAGCTTTGGGTCAACGCCTTTGAGAATAGCGTGGCCATGTTCGCGGTAGCTGCTGGCAACGTAGTCGCCCGGGCGCAATGCGCTGAGCGCGCCGACGCCGCTGGCCTCCTGCCCGATGTACAGGTGCAGGAAGCCGCCAATCTTGCCAAGGGTGTATTCCTCGGCGGCCTTCTCCTCGAAACGCCGGACGAGCACCATCTGATAGTGCATGTGGAGCAGCTGCTCCTGATCCAATCCGGCCAGCGCGATGTTCCCTATGGCCATCTATCCCTGTCTCCTCCCTGCCCGGTTGGGCAGGATGCGCGCCCGAGACGGACGCGGGTTCGTGCGGCGTTCGCCACCGCGTTATTGCGAAGCGCGTGCATGCGCCTCAGTTGCTGCTGTAAAGTGGAAAAGTATGATGAATGCGTGATGATGTCATGCTGCTGTTATGCTGCTGTCTTCGATCTGCTCGTCCTTCCAGGCGCCGCTTGCGAAACATCGCGGCAGGCGTGACAGGCAGCGTCGCGGACGGTATGATGTCGCTAGATCGTACGCCGCTAAAGGCGTGCTGTAGCGCTCCTGGAGAGGAACCCATCGGCATATGACCTACGTAATCTGTCAGCCCTGCATCGGCGTGAAGGACGCATCCTGTGTGGATGTCTGTCCCGTGGACTGCATTCACGCCCGCGAGGAAGACGAGCAATATTTCATCGATCCGGACGAATGTATCGACTGCGGCGCCTGCGTGCCTGCCTGCCCGGTGGACGCCATCTTCGACGAGGGCGGGGTACCGCCGGAGTGGCGCGACTTCACGCGCATCAATGCCGAGTACTTCGAGAAACAGCGCTGAGCGCGCTCATGCGGGGAAGCCACCCCGACACACAAGCTTGCCAGCGGCCAACATGCGCACCTGCGCTCTATGCGTTACAAGCGCATAAGTACATCCGCGCACATGAAAAAAGCCCAACCTCCGCAGAAGTCGGGCCTCGTTGCTCGGCTTTTGACGTACCGCGCGAACGCCTCCGGCAACGATGCCGGGTTCGCGTCGCCAACGGCGCTATCCGCCGCCGAATCGCGTTGTTCAGGTGCGATCAGCCGTCCGGCGCAGCAGTTGCGCCAGGGACGTGCTATGCCGCTGGGACAGCAGCCCCCAGCGCGGATACCAGACAGAAGAGGACGGCGAAGACAATGGTAATGCGGAAAAGCAGCCTGTCAATACCACGTCGCGTCTTGAAGACGGTACCAGTGCCGCCAAAGACACTACCCAGCCCGGCGCCGCGCGCCTGGAGCAGAATCGAGACAGTCAGGGCGATGCCCAGAATGATCTGTACAATCTGAATAACAGCTAGATATGGTGTGAGAAAACCCACGCGCGGCCCTCGCTTCTCGATGTCAATCGCCTGGTCTGGTCTGTCGTATGCATCCTACATTGACGAGCGTCCCGCGACCTCACCGGGTCACGCGAGACACTATCTATGCTATTTTAGCATCCCCCGCCAAAACCCCGCAACTAGCTATACCCATTTTCGCCCGAGAGAACATGATGCGCACCATTGCATGGCCACTTTGATGATAGTACTCTCGCCTCTGGGGTAGTTTGGTGTCATATGCTTCCCCGCAGCTTCGGAATATCTGGCGCAAATAGCCCATACGCCAGCGCGACCGCCGCAGGCACAAATGTGAGCGCATATATCAGAAAAGCCATCGTCTCGGCATCTGGCTGTGTCAACGCATTGCGAAGGGCCACCTCCGCACCTAATATGCCGATGCCAGCGATGAGGAGGCCAACAAACCATGTCCACTGTCGGCCTCTGCGCGCCGTCACCAGCACGTACAGGATAAGAACAAACCCCAACACCAGCCCGGCCGCATAGAGGAACTCAGCCAGGGCGACGGTTTTATCGCGCATGAGGATGGACGCCGCGAGGCACAGAAACGATGCCACCGAGAGTATTGCTATATTGTGTCGCGTCTTGATGCCGACAGCCTCGAGCAGGGCAACCAGCAAGAGTACTGGCACCGTGACGACAAAGATGGGCGCCTGCGACATGAAGATGATCATTACTGCCTCTCGAACAAGCTATGATACCCGGCCATAACTAGCGTGACGCCATTCTACCGGATACGGGTTCGCTAGGCAATGGCGCGTCACCCTAAGAATGCGCCGCTCTCAGCTGCAACCTGAGCCAGTCCATGCGCCAGGCGGCGGGCGATGCCTGGCCCCTCGTAGATGAAGCTGGTGTAGAGCTGGAGCAGCGACGCGCCCGCATCGAGCAGCCGCTGCGCATCATCCACCGTGAAGACGCCGCCACAGCCGATGATCGGCAGCCGCCCCTCGGTTCGTTTCGCCAGCAGGCGCACCACCTCGGCGGCGCGCGTATGCAGTGGCCGCCCGCTCAATCCGCCCGGCTCGTCACGCAGGGTCGCGGGAACGGCGGCGCTCAGCGCTTCGCGGCTGACGGTCGTGTTGACGGCGATCAGTCCACTGGCTGCCCGCGCCAGGCATACCTCCACCAGATCATCCAGCGCCGCCTCATCCAGATCGGGAGCGACCTTCACCAGCAGCGGCTTGACGCGCGCGCCCTCACCTTCTGCCTGCGCCCGCTCGCGTAGCCGCATCTGCAACGCCGCCAGCAGCGCATCCAGCCAGTCGCGTTCCTGCAAGGCGCGCAGCCCCGGCGTATTGGGCGAGCTGACGTTGACGGCGAAGTAGTCGGCCCAGGGATAGAGCCGGTCGAGCGAGGCCAGATAATCGCTAACGGCATCCTCGAGCGGCGTTACCTTCGATTTGCCCAGGCTGATACCCAGCGGCACGGTCGCCTCGGTCTGCCGGGCCAGCCGCTTGGCGATGACGTCAGCGCCATCGTTGTTGAAGCCCATGCGATTGATGAGCGCCTCGTCGCTGGGCAGCCGGAAGAGACGTGGTCGCGGATTGCCCGGCTGGGCTTGCTGCGTGATGGTGCCGATCTCGACGAAGCCAAAGCCGAGCGCCGCCAGCGCGGGAACGGCGCGCGCGTTTTTGTCGAATCCCGCCGCCAGCCCAATGGGATGAGGAAAGCGCAGGCCAAAGACCTCGCGGGGACGGCCCTGATCGCCGGGCCACGCCAGTGCGGCGAAGCGTGCTAACCCGCGCGTCAGCCTGGGCGACTCCGAGACGCGCGCCAGCATCCCCAGCACGCGCTCGTGGATGGCCTCGGCGTCACGTCCGGCGACGTTGAAGAGGGCCGGACGCAGCAGGTGGCGATAGATCATTACGTATTACGCCTGGTTCGCGGCCTGATAGGTGCGCACCCGCTCGAAGGTCGCCTCGTCAATCGCGCCGGAAGCGCGCCAGTAGTCCAGCAGTTGGCCGAGCGTGAGGGCGGCATGGAGAGTATAGCCAGCGGCGGCGAG
>JAICKD010000027.1 GCA_025928125.1 Ktedonobacterales bacterium | reverse complement strand
CGCCAGCCCGCTCAGCCCGGCGAGCGGTATCCGCCACGTAGAGAGTTGGTCAGTCAGCCACGACGGCAGCCAGGTGGGCAGCGTCGTATTGGCGATGGCAGACTGGACCACAACAATCGGCGTCGGCAACGACGAGACCTCAATCGTGCCGTCGTGCTCGCTGCCGTCAAGATAAATGTAATAGAGATGGAGGATGATGCGCACCAGATTCTGTCCCGGCGCAACGGCCTCCACATGCCACGTAAAGTTCACGACATCCAGATACGTGCGGTCCGTATCTGGACCGCCCGGCGAGAGCAGCGACTGGCGCGGCGCGCTGACAAGCTGCCAGACGACGGGACTGTTGCCCGAGGACGCCGTATCGACCGAGGCGCCGATGTCGTTGTAATCGCTCAGCTGCGTCGGCAGCGGAATCGGCTCGCCCACCGTACCCACGCCCGAGCCCGCGCCCGGCGTCGCGATCAGCAGGTTTTGATGGGGCGAGAGCGTCAGCGTGACATCGCTGCCCGCGTTGACAGCCAGTTGCAATGGATAATCGATGCGCGAGTAGAGGTAGGCATAGGCTACTGGCGCGCCACCGACAGGAGGCGGCGTGGTTCCCGGGCTGCTACCGACAGGGGGTGGTGTGGTTCCTGGGCTGCTGCCCGGTTGTGGCGAATATGTGGCTGATGGCGAGGTGGCGCCACATGCCGCCAGCAGCGCCAGCGCGGCAAGGAGCAGCAGTCCACCGACGATGCCAGCAGCCCCTGTTCGAGGAGGACGTTGCGCGCGATACAATTGATTCATCGTCTCCGCCTCCTCGCTACTTGCTCGTGGCCGTCGCCACTGCGGTCGCCGCTGGAGCGGTCGGCGGCAGAATCACCTGGCCCGGCGTGGGTATCTGGGTGGCGTGCGAGGAGTCAACGGCGCGGGGAATGAAGACGATCAGCGCCACGGTGACGGCGATACAGAGCAGCGCCACCAGCAGCGCCCGTAGCGCGCTTCGTTTCCTTCGGGGTCCAGGGTTGGCCATGGCGCACTCTCTCTCGCGTTCGTATCCGCTCCAGCATCACAGCTAGCCGCGACGAGCCAAGATGAGCCGACTCGCCAGCGGCTGGTAGCCTTCCACAGAATATACGGGCGGAGTTTCTGAGTTCTCACCCTTCAATGCGGGGATATGTGAGGCGCTTCACAATAGCACTGGCGGCGGAAGCCGCGGCTAAGGGCGACCTTGATAGGTCGCCGCAAAGGCCGCCTTCGCGGCTCTCCAGAGCTGAATCGCGATCTGGAGAGCCTGCGTAGGCAGGCTTCGTGGATGCGCCTGCGCATCCCATAAACGCGGCTTATGCAAGTTTTCCAAAATAGGAAGGTCAGCGCCGAGGTGGGCCTCTGCAACCCGCGCAGGCGGGGTTTGTGGCGGAGCGTCAGCGAGGCCCTTCAGGCGCGGTTTCAACCGCCCGCGCTCTGAGGCGCCAGACCTGTCCCTCGAACTGCCTACGCCCCAACCGTCGCTAAATCGTGGGGATGCGCTCGATGACCGGCAACAGCAACTCCTGGGCGAGATCGTCGGCGGCATCGCGCACGGGCTGGCGCGCCACGATGCGGATGCGGCGCTGGTGCTGCTCGTAGATGCCGAGGTCGCCCGGACGCTGGCCCGTCGCCTCGGTCCAGGTCATCAGCGAGGACATGCCGACGGGCGGATGGGCAAAGCGCACCAGCACATCCATCTCCCACTTCTCCGGCTTGGGGATATCGATCAGCACGTCATGCGGCGAGACCGGGATTTCCAGGGCAACCGCCAGCGTTTCCGCCAGCGCCAGTTCCACCCGCCGCCGCTTACCCTGGTCCCAGAAGAGTGCGTCGAGCTGGCTATAGACGCGGCCCGCGCGCGCGCTGACCTCCAGCATCACCTTATAGGGCTGGCGCTGTTTGAGCGCGCCCACCAGATCGCGAGTACCTTCCGGCATGCGTTCTTCGCTGAGATAGGCTAGCAGCGAGGCGTCGTCATGCCCGGCGAGATCATCGGGCGCGATGGCTCCGGCAAGCTGCGCCTCCTGCACCGCCCGCAGCAGCATCGCCATCATCGCGCGGTTGGTGTGGTGCCAGTAGACATTGTCGAACATCTCCTGGCGGGCATGCAGCAGCGAGTTGAGCGGGCTGATGCCCTTGCTGCTGACGCCGAGCCGCGGCCCCTGTGGCGTCGCCAGCAGCCGGATCGAGCCGAGCAGCCGCGTCAGGTCAACGCCGCCGTAGGGTACGTTGCAGCTTCGGGCGTCGCGCGGCAGATAGTCTAGCTTGTCCACGTCGAGCGGGCCGCTGAGCAGCCGCATCAGCATGGCGTCGGTTGGCGGCAGCAGGCGGTCGCGCGGTGGATCGATGACGTCGGCGACGCGCTGAGGCGAGAGTCCGTGGCGGGCGAGCGCCTCGGCTACCGCGCCCTGCTCGACGATGCGCCGCCCAATCCGCTCGTGTGGCTCGATGGGATAGCCAAGCTCCTCGATGGCGTGCGAGAAGGGATAGTGGCCGATATCGTGCAGCAGCGCGGCGGCGAGCATCGTGCGCAAGTCGGTTTCAGTGGCGCGCAGTCGCTCGCGGGCGTAGTCCTGCGCCCAGAGCGCGCGCAGTCCACGCAGCATCAGGTAGTAGACGCCGAGGCTATGCTCGAAGCGGGTATGGGTCGCGCCGGGCCAGACGCGGTAGCAGAAGCCCAGCTGCTTGATGCCCTGCAAGCGGACAAATTCGGGCGTGCCGATCAGGTCAAGCTCCAGCGCGCCGAGGGGGATAGTGTCGTAGAGGCTGTCGCGGATAATCGTGCGCGGGGCGTCATCCGGCAGGGCAGGCGCGTTGACCGGCGCGGCGTCCCAGAGGGTCGCGTGTCCGGCGTCGGCTGTTGCCGACGCCGCGTCTGTGGTGGGCTGACTTACCCGTCGACGGGCTGGGTGTGGTGTCGTCATACTCGACAGTATACCGTACCGCGCCGCCTGATTGGGCAGCTGTTTGTGGGATTGCTGGATTATCTCGCGATTACCCTCACGCTACCTGCTCGCATGCTACAATGACTGCTAAATCGGATGAATCTTGGCGAAGTGAGATCTGCCATGGCCAGTGTCCCACCAACGGTTAACATATATGCCACGCGATGGAAGCCATTTCTTGCGACACTAGGCTTCGCCGGTGGGCTAGTGATCGACCTGCTCGCCTATTTCGTCTGGCCCACGCCAGTAGTAACAAGCACTCCATGGGCGTACGAGGAGCCGGCCAAAACAATATTGTTCATCGTTGTATTGCTTACTTGCGGGGCCTTCGTGCTGCTTGGTCTGTACTGGACTGTTACGCCGATTCCGATGTTGCAGTTGAGCGAATCCCGACTGGTCTATCATCCTTTTCCACTTCCCACCCGCACCATCTATTGGGCCGATGTTGCCCTCATTTCTGCCTTTGCGGCTAAAAGGGACACCAGTCTGTTTACGCGCGCTACCTTTCTCACACTCTCATTCATGTTCAAACCTCACGACACCCTCGCACATGTAGATCAACAGTCGATTGAACTTGACATCAATCTGGGAACCCTCTCGCTTCGAGCAGAGGATTTGGTACGTCTCATACGCAACTACCATGAGGTTCAGTTTCGCGCAGAGCCAAAGCATTCGAAGACCACAAGACAATTCAGGCGGCGTAATCAATCATAGACCCACCAACCCAGACGCTAGCTCTGGCGGATGCGTGCTACACTTGGACGAGACGACGACAGCAGCGGCGGGAGGTTGAACAGGGATGAGCCACTCGCAGATGGCCGAGCCACCACGGGATGACAGCGCAACCGATGACGATGAGCCTGACGCCCACCGGCTGTGGATGGCGCGCGCCGTCGAGGCGAACTGGTGCGCCGCGTGGGCATCGCTGGGGAAACTCACCACCCAGCCGCATTCGCTGGATGACGACACGCCCACCATGCTCCGGGTGCTGACGCCGGGTGTCCCCGAGACGCTGATGAACATCGTGATGCGCTACCGCTCGCCCGAGCCGGTTACCGCCGCCGCGATTGAAGAGGCTATCGAGCCGTTTCGCTACTACGGGCTACCGTTCCAGTGGTGGCTCACCCGCGACGACGCGCCCGCTGGTCTGCGCGAGCGCCTCTACGACGTTGGCATGCGCTCCTGGGGCGGCGCGACGATGATGCACCTTGACCTGCGGGGATGGGACGTCAGCTATCCACAGGCGCCGCCGGGCGTCAGCTACCGCCGAGCCACCGCGGATGCCGACCTGGCCGACGCGCTGCATATCATCAGCCGGGTCTTCGACGCGCCGCCGTTTCCGATGTCGCGCTGGACGAGCGAGAACCCGGCGTTCGCGCTCTATCTGGCCCACTGGGGACACCAGGCCGTCGCCACGGTCGCAACGCTGCCATGGGACGAGTCTGTCGGCGTCTATCACGTGGCGACGATGTCCGATGCGCGGCGGCGCGGCATCGCAGGCAATCTGCTGCTGCTGGCGCTGCGCGAGGCCCAGGCGGCGGGCTTCACCAGCGCCACCCTCACCGCCACGCCCGAGGGGCAGCGTATCTCTGAATACCTGGGGTTCCATGTCTGCGGCCTGCTGGAGCAGTGGATGACCGGGCCGCAGCTTACCAACGATCTGATACGACATGGAGATCCCAGGACGCGCTGGAACTCTCCATTTCGGCATATATCGTAGCGAAGGGACGAAACGGACGATGAGCAACAAGCTGATGACGATGCGGGAGGCTATCGAGCGGTTTGTACCCAACGGCAGCAGCGTGGCGCTGGGGCTGGCGCTGGAGCCACTGATCCCCTTCGCCGCCGGGCATGAGATCATCCGTCAGCAACGGCGCGACCTGACGCTCATCGGTCCCATCTCGGATATCCTCTTCGACGAACTGCTTGGAGCGGGCTGCGTGGCGAAGATCACCGCCGCCTGGGTGGGCAACGTCAGCGAGGGGCTGGGCTACAACTACCGCCGCGCCACCGAGAAGGGTCTGCCGCACCCCATCACCGTCGAGGACCACAGCAACTATAGCATCGCGATGGCGCTACAGGCGGGCGCACTTGGCGTCCCCTACATCCCGATCCGGTCGTTGCTCGGCAGTGATATCGCCCGCGACCACCCAACCATGCGCCCGCACAATTCGCCGCTGGATGGTACGCCGACGCTGCTGGTCCCGGCGCTCCGGCCCGACGTGGCGATCATCCACGTGCAGCGGGCGGATGCCGCCGGGCGCGCGCATGCCTGGGGGAGCCTGGGCATCTGCGAGGAGGCGGCGCTGGCGGCCAAAGGCGTCATCTATACCGCTGAGGAGATCGTGCCTGCCGAGGTGATTCTGAGCGACCCCAACCGCGTGCTGGCGCCGGGCGAGAAGACGCTGGCGGTCGTTCACACGCCCGGCGGCGCCCATCCCTCGCCTGTGCAGGGCTATTACAACCGCGACCACGCCTATTTCGCTGAGTATCACGAGCGCAGTCGCACACCCGAGGACTTTGCCGCGTGGCTGCAAGAGCAGGTGCTCGACATACCCGACCGCGCCGCCTATCTGGAGCGGCTGGGGGCGGAACGCTGGCAGGCGCTGGCGATCCGCACGCCGCTGCTGGCCGCCCCGGTAGACTATGGGATGTAGAGGGAGCGGACCCCCTCCCGGCCTTCGGCCACCCACCCCCGTGCAGAGAGAGGGACCAGGCGAGCGGATCGGCACACGGCTTTCTTTGTAGGAGAACCAACGATGGCACAAAGTATGACGCCTGATTATACGCCGCAGGAGCTGATGGTGGTCTGCGCCGCCCGCGAGATTCACGATGGCGAGGTAGTCTTCGTGGGGATGCGGCTGCCGCTGCTGGCGTTCGCGCTGGCCAAGCGCACCCACGCGCCGGGTGCCATCGGCCTGTTCGAGAATGGGCTGGTGCGCGACGCGCCATCCAGCGAGCTGCTGCTGACGATGGGCGACGCGCCGAATATCGCCGGGGCCGAGTGGGCGACTCGTACAGGCGCGCTAATGGGCCTGCTGGCGCAGGGCTTCGCCAATCTGGGCTTCGTCGGCGGGGCAGAGGTGGACCGCTTCGGCAACCTCAATACCTCGTACATTGGCGCACACGCGCACCCGGCGGTGAAGCTGCCCGGCAGCGGCGGCGGCGCGGACATCGCCTCGCTGGCGGGACGACTGGCGATCATCCTGGCGCACGAGAAGAAGCGCTTTCCCGAACACGTCAGCTACATCACCAGCCCCGGCTATGGCGATGGCGGCGACTGGCGCGAGCGCGTTGGGTTGCCGCGCGGTGGGCCAGCCGCGGTGATTACGACGCTGGCGGTGCTTGGCTTCACCGCAGATACGCACGAGATGGAGCTACGCTCGTGGCACCCCGGCGGCAGCGCGGAGGACGTGCGCGCCAACACCGGCTGGGATCTGCGTGTGGCTCCCGATGCCCGCGAGACGCCGCCGCCCACCGCCGACGAGCTGCGCATCATCCGCGAGTGCGACCCCCAGGGCTTCTGGACGCGGTAGAGAGAGTTGAGAGACGTTGATGCGCACAATTCCAGAGAGGGAATCGCTGGTTATTGAATTCAAGAGTGATGAGCGACGACTCTCCGACGAGGAGTTGATCGCCGCTGTCGTGTGCCTGACCAATACAGAAGGCGGCCACATTTATGTAGGTGTCGAGGATGATGGCCGCATCACCGGGCTACATTCAGCACACCAAAACTCCACAACGCTCGCCGCCATGATTGCAAATCGAACGAATCCTCCCGTGAGTGTTCGCGTTACCATGCTGATCGAGGAGAACAAAACAGTCGCCAGCATCGAGGTGCCAAGATCTAATCGCCTTGTTGCGACATCAGAAGGGCTCCTCCAGCGTCGTCGTATCCAGGGTGACGGTACTCCGCAGTGTGTTCCCTTCTATCCACATGAATTCGCGAGCCGTCAGTCAGATTTGGGCATGCTTGATTACTCCGCATTGCCCATACTGGGAGCGACATTAGAGGACCTGGATCCATTGGAGCGCGAACGCCTTCGTCAACTCATCGAACGCTATAGCGGTGATCGCACGCTCGTCGGCCTGAGTGATGAGGAAATTGAAGGCGCACTGGGATTGGTTCGCCACGAAGACAGTCGACGTGTACCAACGGTGGCTGGCCTTCTCTTCCTTGGACGCGAGTTCGCGCTCCGTCAGCATCTCCCCACCCATGAGGTTGCCTTTCAACTACTCAGCGGCACGGAAGTGCGCGTCAATGACTTTTATCGAACTCCTTTGCTGAAGACGTTCGAGCGCATTATGGAGCAATTCACTGCCAGAATCGAGGAGCAGGAAATTCACGTTGGATTGTTTAGAGTGCCGATACCCAACTACGATACGCGCTCATTTCGCGAGGCATTCGTGAATGCGCTTGTGCATCGCGATTACACGCGCCTTGGAGCCGTACACGTTCGATGGGAGCAAGACTCGATCAGTATGAGCAACCCAGGTGGCTTCGTCGAAGGCGTAACAGTAGACAACATCCTGGTAACTGAACCGCGTCCTCGGAATCCAGTTCTGGCCGATGCTGTCAAACGCATTGGACTTGCGGAACGGACCGGGCGCGGCGTGGATTTGATTTATCAGGGTCTCTTGCGGTATGGTCGGCCAGCTCCTGATTATCGGCGAAGTAGCGCACAGTCGGTGATAGTTGCTTTATCTGGTGGTTCGGCTGACATTGGACTCTTGCGCCTAGTGCTTAACGAGGAGCGACGCACTCAAGGCGTTTTGCCTGTAAATTCGTTGATTGCGCTCAGCCTTCTCTGGCGTGAGCGGCGCACGGATACCCCATCGCTCGCCAATGCTATCCAGCGTGATGAATCCGTCGCACGCAATACCTTGGAGCTGCTGGTTGAGGCTGGGCTGGTCGTGGCGCATGGAATTAAGAAAGGGCGCACGTACACGCTAAGTCCGAGCGTCTATCGTGAGACGGGCCAACCCGAGGCTTATGTGCGTCAGGCTGGGTTTGATCCAATTCAGCAAGAACAAATGGTGTTGCGGTTTGTAAAAGAGCATGGCCAAATTTCCAGGAAAGATGCTCAGAATCTATGCGTGCTTGGGCCATTTCAGGCAACGCGGCTACTTCATCGGTTGGTTGATGCTGGTGAATTAAGAATGGTGGGCGAGCGTAAAGCGACACGATATGTGCGGGTATAAGCAATTTATAAGCGCTCATAACAGTTTACAAGCGCGCTCATAAACCGCACATAAATCGAATCAACCGCACAACGCGCCAACACTGGCTGGGATCTGCGCGTCGCCCCCGACGCCCACGAGACGCCGCCACCCACCGCCGCCGAACTGCGCATCATCCGCGAGTGCGACCCCCAGGGCTTCTGGACGCGGTAGCGGAAAGTTGGCTGTCCATCGAAATCAAAAAACGTGTAAGATGGTGGTGGTCGCGGGCGATAGACAGATGAAACACGAGATGCCGCACAGGCGTCGCCCTGTCTATCCGGGAAACGAGATTCGCCCATGCCGCCAAAGTCAGCCGATACCATCCGCCAGCCAGCGCCGGGTTCGTCGGATTCACGCGCCCACATCATCCACCTGCCGGGCAGGCGGGATACATTGACGATCTCTGAGCAGGCTTTGCCGCCCACGCCTACCGATGCGGAGCGCGCGCTCATTCTGCGTATCTGTCTGCACGCCACACACAACCGTGATGTCGCCGAAGACCTGGCGCAGGAAACGCTGCTGGAGGCCTGGCGCCATTGGCGGAAGCTGCGCGAACCAGACGACTCCCACGCCCGCGCGCGCTGGCTCTCAGCCATCGCCGGGAACGTCTGCCGCCGCTGGGGCCGCAGGGCTGGGCGCGACCTCGCGCATACTACGCGCTTGACGACACTTGGCGAGGGAGCAGAGCCAGGCGACAACATGGAGCTACGCGCGGACGAGGGCGACGCGCTGGATACAGAACTGGAGCATGCCGAGCGCGCGCAACTGCTGGATCGGGCGTTAGGTCTGCTCCCGCCAGACACGCGCGAGGCGCTGATCGCCCGGTATCTCCTGGAGCTGCCGCTCGGTGACATTGCCGCGCGACACGGACTGAGCGAGGCCACGCTCTCCGTCCGGCTACATCGCGGCAAGCGGATGCTGCGCCAGTTGCTCGCGACGACGCTGCGCGAGGAGGCGCTGGCATATGGGCTGCTGCCCGTGACCGACGTGGGCTGGCAGGAGACGCGTATCTGGTGTCCCCAGTGTGGAACAGCGCGGCTGCAGGGCCAGCTTGGCGGCTCTCCGGCTCGCCTGCGGCTGCGCTGCCCGCGCTGCGCACGGTCCAGGAGCGGGCTGACCAGTCAAGACGATTTCATCGATCATGTCGGCTCCCAGGGCATTCTGGACGGAGTCAAGACCTTCAAGGCCGCACTCAATCGCGTGGGGGCGTGGGCCAACTCGTATTATCGCGCGGGCGCCGTCGCGCGAGAGGTGCTATGCCGCTGCGGTCGCATCGTCCCCTTCGCGCCTATGCGGCGAGGCGAGTATAGATTGAGCGCGAGCTGTAGCTGCCATGCGCAGAATCATGCCAACATCGCGGGCATAGCGCTCTCCACCGCCGAGGCTCGCCGCTTCTGGCGCGCACAGCCGCGCATCCACCTTCTGCCGTACCGCGAGATCGAGATGGGCGGACGTGACGCGATCGTGATCCGATACGAGGCTGTGGGCGGCGGCGCGCAGCTCGATACGCTGTTCGCGCGCGAGAGCTATGAGCTGCTGAGCATCCACCAGACGCCGGGAATATAGGTCGGCATAGGCATCGCCCGCGGCTACATCCTCGCCCTCCTCGTCGCGTGCATCTCACCACGACGCCGTCCGCGCGGCACACTGACGACGGCCGGGCATAATAGGAAACAACAGAAAGGTACGACACATTGAGCAACCAATTGAACCATGCGAATCAAGCAGTTCCAACAACCAATAGCACGTACATAGCTCATCTGTGGGAGTATCCACAGCTCACGCTCGCGATCTTCGGGATTCAGGTGTTCACGCCTGGGGCCAACGCTCTGTATGAGGAGTCGGGCATCCCGCAGCAGATGGAAGCGTCCCTGGCGGAGGCCGAGGGGTTGCTCGGTGTGCGCATCTTCGGAGAAAGCACGGGAGGGATGCAACTGCAATACTGGCGCTCGCATGATGATCTCGCGCGCTTCGCCCGCACGATGCCCCACACCGCATGGTGGAAGTGGCTGAATCAGAACAAGGGCAAAGGATTCGGGTTCTATCACGAGATTTACCAGTGCCGGACCGCCGAGGCCATCTTCGAGACCGGAACGACGCCGCTTGGACCCGCTCTTTTCTGCACGACGAGCACAGTGACAGGAGGTGAAGGCCGATCCCAGGAGCGGCAACGGCAGTTCCTCGAAGCGGCGCAACCCACAACGCGAGAGTGAAGGGGCCGGACTGACCGTAAGAGGGCCGGCCGCTCGTCTTTCTCCTTCATGAGGCTCTTTAACGCTTATCGCCCTCTCCATGAATCTGACCGCGTTCCAGGCGGGAATAGAGCTTTTCGACATTCGCCGATGCGACTTCTTGCAGGGTCAGTCCCAGTTCTGTACAGATCTGAGTGAGATACCACAGGACGTCCCCTAATTCGTATTTCAGGGCTTCACGATCCTCCGCGGAAATCGTTCCTCCTTTATCGCGAAAGATCTTCTTGATCTTTCCCGCGACCTCCCCAGCCTCGTTGGTGAGTCCGAGGGTCGGATACACAATGGGACTATCCATCGGGATTGCTCCCCACGTCTTTCGCGATGCTTGTTGATATGCTTGAAAATCCTGAATATCCATGCAGATTCCCCCCTCACATCTTATTTCGCGTGCTCCCAATGTAGCAGGGGAAGGCGGCCTGCGTCTACAGACAGCAGTTACTCCTCAAACCGGATGGAGGAACACTCTCGATATCCTTAACTTGGCCGACTCGGCCCCTCAAAAGAGTCTGGCTTTGTTCATTCGACAATAGACTTGCCTCACGGTGATAGATGCCAGCCTCTTGACAATGGGATAGTTTAGTACTAAACTAATTGTAGAAGATATGATGTACCGTGCGACACTGGCATGACATCTGCGCGTTTTGTTGGCGGGTGTTAGCGAAGAAGATTCGAGGTGAATACGATGAGCGAGATAGAGACCACAACAACTACAGAGGATATGCGGATCGGCGGGCTGCACCACATCACCGCCGTCACCGGCAACGCGGCGGGCAACGTCACGTTCTATACCCAGATATTGGGCATGCGGCTGGTCAAGAAGACCGTCAACCAGGACGATGTCTCGGCCTACCACCTTTTCTATGGCGACGAGATCGGCCACGCGGGAACCGAGCTGACCTTCTTCGACTGGCCCGACGCTGGCCCCGCACGCCACGGCGCGGGAACTGTCGCGGGGATTCTGCTGCGCGCGCCCGATCGCGCCGCGCTCGACTGGTGGGCGCCGCACTTCGACGAGCTGGGTGTCGCGCATGAGGGCATCCAGCAGCGCGCGGGGCGGGCGGTCTTGCCGTTCAGCGACCCCGAGGGGCAGCGATTGGAGCTGGTGGCCCCGGCTGAGGGCGAGGAGCAGCCCGTCGCGGGTGGCACAGCTTGGGCGCGCAGCCCTATCCCGGCGGCGTACCAGATTCGCGGACTGCACGGCGTCCGGCTGGTCTCGGCGCGTGAGGACGCCACACTACACGTCCTCACCGAGACGATGGGCTTCCGCGAGACGGGCCAGTATACGCTGCCGCCGACCGAGGATGGCGCTGAGGCGCGACTCGTGCGCGTCTATCAGGTGGGCAGGGGTGGTCCCGGCACGGAGGTACATATCGAGGAACGCGCTGGCGAGACGCGACTAGGCCGCGTCGGCATCGGCGGCGTTCACCATGTCGCCTACCGCACGCCGACCAACGAGACACACGTCGCCTGGCGCAGGCGGCTCGACGAGGCCGGACTCCAGGTGACGCCAGTGATCGACCGCTTCTACTTCCACTCGATCTACTTCCGCGAGCCGGGCGGCGTGCTCTTCGAGATCGCCACCGACGGCCCCGGCTTCGCCACCGACGAGGACGCGCAGCATCTCGGCGAAAAGCTGGCGCTGCCACCATTCCTGGAGCCCTATCGCCGCGAGATCGAGGCGGGGCTGCGTCCGCTGCCGACGCCCGCGCCGACCGGCACGGCAACGACCGCATAGCGGTTTGTCACTATTTCCCATCCAGCAGCGGCTCAGGTCATTTCCGGCCTGGGCCGCTGTTTGCATGAACTCATTGATCCTCCTGTGGTACAGTGTATTCGCCACCCAAACTGAGGAACTGAGATAGCAAGATGACAAGATGAATAGAGCGAAGAGATAGATCATATGACTGAGCAATTGCGGCGCGCGCTAGAGCAAATTGAACAGTTGCCCGAAGAGGCGCAAAATGACATCGCGGCGAGGCTGTTGGCCTTCGTTGACGAACAGAAATGGGAACGATTGCTGAATCACCCGAAGTCCGAGGATTTGCTCGATATGCTCTCCGCAGACGGCGATGACGAAGATGCCGCTGGGCTTACACGTCCACTGAGCGAGAGTTATGGCCAGTGATCCAAACTGGCCCAACAGAACCACAAGTCAATTTCGCTCGCTACTTGCCGCATTGCCCGAAGATGTGCAACGTCAAGCCCGTAAGGCT
>JAICKD010000314.1 GCA_025928125.1 Ktedonobacterales bacterium | reverse complement strand
GCGCCCTGGAGGCGCGGTTCGCCAGCGAGTTTGCCGCGCTCGAGCGCGCCGACGCCGCCCACGGCTGGCGGCTGAAACGCGAGCCGGAGCCGCTGCTGGTGGGGGAAACGATTCTCGTCCCCGATTTCGCGCTCACCCGTGGCATGCGCCGGGTCTATCTGGAGATCGCGGGCTACTGGCGTCCTGGCTATCGCGAGCGCAAGGCGCGCAAGCTCACGGCGCTGCGCGGGCGGGTCACGCTGGCGATTGCCGCGCCCGAGGCGGCGCGCGGCGAATTAGGCGTCTTCGAGGGCGTCTTTCCGCTGCTCTGGTACACTCGCGACCACATCCGCGCGCACGAATTGATTGCCCTGCTGGACCGCTCCTACGACGATTCCGCCCGGCGGCTGGCAACGCTCGACCTGCCGCGCATCGCCGCCGAGGTGACGCTGCGTGGGCGCATCCCACCACGCGAGAGCTATGCCCTGCTGCACAGCTATACCCGCGCCGAACTGGATACCGCGCTCCACGCGCTGGCGGGAGAAGATGCCGATGCTGAGGCTGCGCCGGTCTGGGTAGACGGCTTGGGGCTATGCGATCCCGTGTGGCTGGCGGACCTGCTGGAACTGGTGCGCGCGGCTGTCGTCGGCGCATCGGAGGGACGCATGCCGCTCACACAGCTGGCCAGCCATATGCGCGAACACGAGCCAACGCTGGCCGATCTGGACGAGGCGACGGTCGAGTCGCTGGCGGCGCGCGCAGGGTTAGCGGTAGCGCGCACGTCTATCTTCGCCGCCGACATCGTCGCGCCTGAGGTAGCCTCCGCAGCACGCGCAAACGCGGAAAGCATGGCATCCGACAAGGAATCACAACCTCAACAGCCATCACGTCCAATCGCGCAACCGCGCCCCCGTGCGAGGCGTAAACAGCATAGACAGAATGGACAGGACGAACAGGGCAGAGGATTAGCGCAGTTGGACTTCTTTTCCCCCGAGCGCGCGGACGACGAAGGCACGCACGAGGATTGATCTTGCCTGAAGGAGGCACGCTGTGGGTGATGACTGGACGCGCTGGAATTGGAAGAGGGATTCCATGCCCAACCGTGATGATGTGGCCGATGAGTTGGAGCGCCAAGCGCGCGAGACGATACGCCTCTTCCGTGAATCAATGGGCGACCTTGGCACGCGCGTACGCCAGGTGGTGGACCGCGCCTCTGAACTGTGGGATGCGTCGAGCGGGATCGATCCCGATAGCACAGGTATTCGCAACCTCGCCCCGGCCAACGAGTTGCGCGCCCGCGAGCTGGCCCGCCGCTGGGTCGCCCGCGACTTCCTGGTGGACCCAGAACTGCCCGATGGCATGCGCACCCGCGCGCTCTACGAGACCGCCGTCTGGAAGGTGGAACTGAGCGAGCGCGGCGAGACGCGCGCCCTGGGGGAAGGCTCATCGCCATGGACTGGCACACCGCCCCCACCACCGTCGCCGATTCTGCCCGCGTGGGAGTATAGTTTCCCCGCGACGCCGGAAATCACCTCTGGCGAGCGCCACGAGCGCCTGGCGGGCAGTGAGATGGCGGGCGCGTGCCTGGTCTGCAACGGGACCGGCCACCGCGATTGCTCCGACTGTGATGGCAAGGGGTTCACCCGCTGCCCAGACTGCAAGGGGCGCGCGCGGGTGACGTGCCGCCGCTGTCGTGGGCGCGGGCGCATCGCCGATGCCGCCGCCGAACGCAAGGCGCGCTCTGCGAAGGGCTACTTCCAGGTGCAGGCGGAGCGGTTGGCAACCGACGCGGCCGGAAAGCTGGCGGACTTTTCCGAGCGGCTGCGCCAGGACTACGGCGTGCCGCTGCCACCCTCGGCCCAGTGGGCGCCGACCGCGCCAGCCTCCGGCGAGACGATTCCCTGCCCCGATTGTGTCGATGGCACGATTGCCTGTTCGTGCAAGACGGGCAAGCGCGTCTGCACCACCTGCAAGGGGAGCGGCTACTCCGCCTGCCCCGCCTGTGATGGCTCGGCGCGGGTCATCCGCTACCGCGAGGTGGTGCGCCGCTTCGATACACGGACCATCACCCGGACGGTGATGCCGCCGGAGGCCGAAGAGGCTGGCTGGCTCTCGAACGCGATGTTGAAACGCGCCAGCGCTGAAACGACCTGGGAGGGCGCGCTCGATGATGTGGCGGGCGAACCGCCGCTTGGCGTTCCCGCGGGCATCTGGACGGTGGCGCGCGCGCTGGCGAGTGGCGAGAATGGCGATGAGGAAGCGTCCCCAGCGTCGGATGATTTGGACCGGCATGTAATCGCGCGGCGCCTGCGGCTGACCTGCATTCCCGTGACGCACGTCGAGTATACCTATGACGAACGCGAGCTCGACTTCACGGCGGTTGGCCCTGGTGGCTCAGAGCGCTTCTGGGCGGAGTCTTTCCCGGCGCGATGGACCCGTGTGGGCCGCTTCTTCAAGGCAGTCATGCGCGACCTGAATGGCGAGCGCGGACCGAGCGATGAGCGGCGACGGCTGCCTGACGGAGCGCCACGTCCGCTGGACGAGTATCGGACCGCCCGGCATGTGCGCATCCTGCCCGACACCGCCGACCAGCCTGATAGTGGCGCTGACATCGATTCTCACGCTAGCGCCGAAGCCGACAATCAGCCCCCACCACCTTTAGACGATGATATCGCTGATTGTTGAGTTTGATTGTTGAGTTCGACTGAAAGCATTTTCGGGTGGCGCCCACCGATCTGGAGCGCCACCCGAAAGATCGAGCCTTGATGCTGCCATGATGACGCATCTGCACACCTCGGACCTCGCACGGGCCGTCGGCGTTCACCCCAACACCGTCCGCCGCTACGTGGAGCGGGGCTGGCTGCCTCCGACGCCACGCGGCGCCAACGGCTATCGCCTCTTCACCCAGCAGCATCTCGATTGCCTGCGTGTCGCCTGCCTCGTCCATATCGCCGTCTATCCGGGCAGGGCTATGCGTCTCTCAGCGAGCAAAATCACCCAGAGCGCGGTGGCGGACGATTGGGACGCGGCGCTGGAACATGCCCGCGCGCATCTGGCATTCGTCCACGCCGAGCGGGCGCAGGCGGAAACGGCGGCGCGGCTGCTCGAACGGTGGGCGACCGGCGTGGCTGCCGATACGACGCAGCGCCCCCTGCGGATCGGCCAGGTGGCGTCCCTGCTCGATATCTCCGTCGATATGCTGCGTAACTGGGAGCGCAACGGCCTGCTCGCCATCCCTCGTAACGAGCAGAACCGCTACCGCGCGTATGGCCCGGCCGACATCAGCCGCCTGCGCGTGATTCGGATGCTGGGGCGCGTGGGCTACAGCCAGATGGCGATGCTGCGGATGCTGCTCCGGCTGGATCGCGGCGAGACGGCGAACTTGCGCCACTCGCTGGATATGCCCGCGCCCGATGAAGATGTCTACACTGCCGCGGACCGCTGGCTCACCACCCTGGCCGAGCAGGAAGCGGTCGCGCAACGCCTCCTCGCCGTGATCGAGGAGATCCTTAGCGCCCGGAGCAGCCGTCAGACATCCCTGGTCTGAACAACCCTCCCTAGGGCCACCAGGGTTTTACAATGAGGGCGACATACCAGTGAAGCGATAGAAGAAACGCTTCGTTCAGGTGGAGATCGGCCACTATGGAACCCTGCATCACGATCAGCAACGCACGGCTGCACAACCTGAAGAACGTCACGCTGAGTATTCCCAAGGGGAAGCTCGTCGTCCTGACTGGCATCTCAGGGTCGGGTAAATCGACCCTGGGCTTCGACATTCTCATGAAAGAAGGGCTGCGGCAGTATCTCGAATCGGTGGGGATGGTGGCGTTCGGCCTCGAGAAGCCGCCGGTCGATGCGATTGTCGGATTGTCGCCCACCATCAGCGTCGATCAGTATCTGACCAACCACAGCCCGCGCTCCACCGTGGGTACGACAACAGAGATCTACACCTATCTGCGCGTGCTCTTCGCTCGGCTCGGACACCGCATCTGTCCCGCGTGTGGCGGCGACGTTCCCCCGCCCTACGATGCGTCTCCCATCGATTGGGCAGGTGACGACGCGGGCGAGGCTTCTGAGGGGGAATCGTCGCTATCCTGCCCGCACTGTGGCGCGGCGCTGCCAGAGATCGGCATGGCCAATTTCTCGTTCAACAAACCGGCGGGCGCCTGCCCGACCTGCACGGGACTGGGTACCGTCCACCGGGCCAACCTGACACGCCTCGTGAACGAAGAGTTGAGCATTCTCGATAGCGCGGTATACGGATGGAACAGCTTCCAAATCCAGTACCATGCGGACATCTTGCGGGCGGCTGGCCGCCATTACGGGTTCAGCTTCGATCCGGCGCTGCCTGTGCGGGACTACACGCCCATCCAGCGCGACCTGCTCTACTTCGGCGCGGAAAGCCCGCAGTTCCGGCAGCATTTTCCCGGAGTTGAGCCGCCGACTGCCGTCAGCCGCGGACGCTTTGAGGGCATCGCTGCCACGCTATTGCGGCGCTACGCCGAACATATTCAGGACGCCGACTATCTCCAGAAACTTGATGAGTTCCTCGTGACGCAGGTCTGCCCCGACTGCCACGGGACGCGCCTGCGCGCCGAGAGCCGCACTGTGACGATGGCGGGAGAGACCATCATCGCGCTCTCGCAGCTGCCACTGAACGCGCTGGCGGACTGGCTGACCACGCTGCCCGCGTCGCTGCATGGCGAGGAAATGCTCATCGCCAGCCCCATTCTGGACGACCTGCGCGAGCGCATCAGGCGGGTGCTCGAGGTCGGCGTAGACTATCTGGCGCTGGACCGGGCCGCGCCGTCGCTCTCCGCCGGAGAGGCGCAGCGGTTGCGGATGGCCTCGCTACTGGGGTCGAGCCTGAGCGGCTTGCTCTACGTCTTCGACGAGCCGACGATTGGCCTGCACTCGCGCGATACCCAGCGGCTGATCGGCTTCTTGCGCCGCCTGCGCGACCTGGGGAATACTGTGCTCGTCGTCGAGCACGATCTCGACGTGGTTGGCGCGGCGGACTACGTGGTGGACTTTGGCCCAGGCGCGGGGAAACACGGCGGCCAGATCGTCGCCACCGGGACACCCGCCGAAATCGCCCAGCTGCCGGGAACGCTCACAGGCGCCTACCTTGCTGGTCGGATGAGCGT
>JAICKD010000682.1 GCA_025928125.1 Ktedonobacterales bacterium | reverse complement strand
AGCGTGTCGGGCCGTATGGACTTGACTACCAGCGCCGGAGCCGTCATCTCGCCGCGGCGTGTCCGCACGGTGACCCACTCACTATCACGGATGCCCAGCTCGTTGGCCGTCCGCTCGTGTATCTCCACCCATGGGTTGGGCGCCTGCTCCAGCAGGAACGGCGTGCGGCGCGTCTGGTTGCCCGAAAGATAGTGATAGATCACGCGCCCCGTCGTCAGCACCATCGGATACTCGTCATCCGGCTCCTCGGCGGGCGGCAGATACGTGATCGGGTGGAACTTCGCCTTCCCATCGGCGAAGCCAAAGCTCTCCTCGTAGAGACGAGGTGTTCCCTGGCTCTCTTCGGTGGGGCAGGGCCAGAAGACGCCATTCTGCCGCTCGATCTTCTCATACGTGATACCGAAGTAGTCGGCTTTGCTGCCTTTGGTAGCGAGGCGCAGCTCATCGAAGATATCGCGCGGAGACTTGTACGAGAAATACTGCCCCTTGCCCAACCGCTTCGCCAGGTCGCAGACAATCTGCCAGTCACGGCGCGCGCCCTCCGGTGGGTCAACAGCCTTGTTATACTTGATGACGCGCCCCTCCAAGTTGGTCGTGGTGCCTTCCTCTTCCGCCCAGACGTTACCCGGCAGCACCACATCCGCCAACTCGCAGGTCTCCGACATGAAGAAGTCGCAGACGACGAAGAAATCGAGCGCGCGCAGCGCCCGCTCGGCCGTGTGCTGGTCGGGCAGCGAGACCATCGGGTTCGAGCAGATCATGAAGCAGCCGCGAATCTCCTCGCGGAGCATCGCCGGGATCATCAGCGTCGCGGGGTAGCCCGCATGCGGCAGGTCTTTCTCGTCGATGCCCCAGACCGACGCGATATATTCGCGGTCCTCGGGGTCCTCGATCTCGCGCTCGCCCGGCAGCTGCGAGGCCTTCTGGCCCATCTCGCGCCCGCCCTGGCCGTTGCCCTGGCCCGTCAGCGTCATATAGCCCGCACCAGGGCGGCCAAAGTTGCCGGTGGCGAGCGCCAGATTCACCGCCGCCACGCCGTTATCCACGCCCTTGCTCTGGTGCTCCAGCCCGCGCGCCGTGTAGATCATCGCCGCGTTTGCACGCCCGTAGAGCCGCGCCGCGTCGATGATCGTCTCGGGACGCAGCCCGCAGACCTTCGCCACGCGCTCCGGCGGATACTGCTCCACCAGCGCCTTTGTCTCGTCCCAGCCGTTGGTGCGACTGCGGATGAACTCCTCGTCCACCAGTCCCTCGCGAATCACGACGTTGAGCATCGCGTTGAGCAGGGCTGAATCGGTGCCGGAGCGGAGCGGCAGGAAGATATCGGCGGTGCGCGCGATAGGCGTCTGGCGCGGATCAGCCACGATCAGCTTCGCGCCACGGTCGCGCGCCTGCCAGAGCCAGCTGGTGACGATGGGGAAACACTCGCCAACGTTCGCGCCGATGACGAAGATCACGTCGGAGTGCAGCATATCGCTGATGGGGTTGGCGGCGCGGTCGATGCCGAGCGAGCGGTCGTTGGCCCCCGTCGCCGACGACATGCAGAGCCGCCCGTTATAGTCGCAGTGGCGCGTTTGCAGGGCGACGCGGGCGAACTTGCCCATCAGATAGCACTTCTCGTTGGTCATCGAGGAGCCGCTATAGACCGCGACGGCGTCGTTGCCGTGCTGCCCCTGAATCTCGCGGAAGCGCCGGGCGATGGTATCGAGCGCCTCATTCCAGCTCACCGGCTCCAGCGGACTGTTTTTGCCATTGCGGCGCATCAGCGGCGCGGTGAGGCGGTCGGGGTGATTCACCGTCTGGTAGACCGTCGAACCCTTGGGGCAGAGCATTCCCCGATTCACCGGGAAGTCATAGCGCGGCTCAACGCCGATGACTTTACCCCCCGATACTTTGAGATTCATGCCACACTGCACGCCACAGTAGCAGCAGTGTGTCGGCACGTAGCGGTCCACCTCTTCGTTCGAGCGCCAGGGTGTCTCCTTGCTCTCGTGGAAGTCGTAGGTGTCGCGCTGGCCCTCGTTGAAGATGCCTTTATCGACGCTCATCAGGATACTCTGCCTTCCCGGTGTTATGGTAGAGATGGCTGGCGGTTAAAACCGCGCCTGAACGGCCTCCCTCACGGTCGGCCACGAAACCCGCCTGCGCGGGTTCCAGAGAGTCGCTACCGACCGCACGACTCGTTGGGTGGCGTCTGGTTCTGGGCAGTCCGCGCAGGCGGACTTTGTGGCGGAGTGTAGCGAGGCCATCTAGGCGCGACTTTAGTCGCCAGCCTGACGTGACGCCTGTTTCTTGCCACTTCTACCCCCACTGTGTTCGCCTACAAAAAGCGGTTGCCCTGGCCGCCCATCGCGGCGAGGTTGGCCTGGCCGCGCATGATCCGCTTGCAGTCGGGGCAGAAGTCCTGCCACCAGACACCCGCAGTGGCCGCCGTGCGCTCCGAATGGTCCTCTGAGTGCGCTGCCTCGTGTTCGCTTACCGCATAGTTCTGGCCAATGTCATAGAGCGTTTTCTTGAGATCGGTGACAAAGCGCGCGGGCGCGAACGGCTGCCCGCAGCGCGGACAGGTGCGCT
>JAICKD010000294.1 GCA_025928125.1 Ktedonobacterales bacterium | reverse complement strand
ATGCGCTCTATCGCTCGCAGGCGCGCCAGGCGATCCTCGATATCGTGGGGGACGACCTGGCGGCGGGCGTTGATGCTGAGGAGCAGGCGCAGCGCTATGCCAAGAAGGGCAAGCCCGATTTCGTGCTCGCCTACCTGCTGGATAGCGCGCTCCCCGATGAACGCAAGCGGGAACTCTACGCCGTTGCGCACGAACAGCGCGCCATCTACATCCAGCAGCGCGCGCGTGAATTCGACCAGCGATTCCACCGCGCGTTTCCGCTGCTGGAGACCGAAGCGGCCAACGACCGGGTCATGGCCAGGCGTATTCGCGCGGGGATGCCTCCGGGCAAAGGACGCGGGCGGCAGATTCCCCTTATGTAAGTGCGTCGTGGCATGGCGGCAGGCTAGAATCATGAGCGCAAGCACGAGCAAGCGATGAGGAGGGCGTGTGGCGGACCAACCAACGCAGGACGAACTGCAACGGCAGGCGTGGAAGCGCGCGGCGGCCCAGGCAGCCGTCGAGCATGATGTCGCCGATGGCATGACAATTGGCCTTGGCTCAGGCACGACCGCTGATCTGATGCTCGAAGCGCTGGCCGAGCGCATTCGCCAGGGGCTGCGCGTGACTGGCGTTGCCACATCCGAGCGGACACGCAGCGAGGCGCAACGCCTGGGTATTCCGCTGGCCGAGCTGGATGATGTGGTGACGTTGCATCTCAGCATCGATGGCGCCGATGAGGTGATTCTGCCCTCGCTCGATCTGGTCAAGGGTCGCGGTGGAGCGCTGCTCCGCGAGAAGCTCGTGGCCGTCACCAGTCGTCGGCGGATTATCATTGTCGATGAGTCGAAGATGGTCAGCGCGCTCGCCTCACAGCATCCCATCCCCGTCGAGGTGGATCGCTTTGGCTGGCGTCACACCGCTGGACGGCTGGCAACGCTGGGCGCCACGGTCCAGCGGCGCATGGCGTCGGGCGCCGACACGCTCAACGCGCCATTTATCAGCGATGGCGGGAATTATCTGCTCGATTGCTGGTTTGGCCCGATACTGGATGCGGCCAGCATTGCGGCGCACATTAAGGCGCTTACCGGTGTCTTCGATCATGGCCTCTTTGTCGGCATGACCGAGCGCGTTTATGTCGCGGGAATACAAGGAGTGCGGGTGTACGACCGCCCAGCGTGAGAGCCATCGATCTTCCACAAATAGAGCATTCGGAGAGGCGCGAACCTCTCCGAACCAATGGTATGAGCGATGGAATTGCGTGCTATTTGCCTGGGCGCGGCAGGCGTGAGACGCGGGCGTAGAGCCAGCAGACCCCGATGCCGCCGAGAATGGGGCCAATCAAATAGCAGACGATGAAGGCCACCCAGTCTACCGGAGGAGCCCCAAAGAAAATACTAACGATGTCGGGACCAAAAGCGCGCTGAGGATTCAGCGCCGCACCGGTTGCTGGCCCAATCAGCATAATCCCGGCGCCAAGCGCCAGGCCGATGGTGAGCCCAGCCCATCCAGCGGGTGAGCGTCTGTCCGCGGCGGTGGCGACGACCGCGAGGACAAGAATGGCAGCTCCCAGACCCTCAGCAAGTAATCCCTGAATCAGGTTGGTATTCGGAGCCAGAGATGGGCGGCCCAATAGCCCCAGCGAGGCGATGTCACGGCCAAAGGGGATCAGAATCGCCAGCGCGCCCAAAATGCCACCGACGAATTGCGCGATAAGGTAGCCAGGCACATCTGACCACCTGAACTGACCAATCGAGGCCAGGCCGAGTGTTATGGCTGGATTGGCGTGCGCGCCCGAAGTCTTGCCGAAGACCACCACGATGACAAAGAGAATCAGTCCATGTGCCAGCGCGACCAGCACTAAATCGGCGGTTGGTATCGAGGCGCCATGGGCGTTGCGATGTAGCAGGGCAACATCCGCTGCGACACCGCCTCCGACAAAGGTAAGCAAGAAGCTGCCCAGCAGTTCGGCCAGACAGCGTTCACCAATTGTGGGTTGATAGGTCTGGTTCGCCACAAACTCCTCCTGAACGACAGAAATGCTTCCGCGCGGCCTGAGCGCCGCTGGAAGAGAGTAACGGCGCGCATGGTATGAAACTCAGCGACGCCTTTGTCCCATTGTACCAGACGGTTGTGGCACGCGCGCGGCAACATCTACGGGGAGGTTTAGCTTTGTGGAATATCGAGCGCGCCGCCAGCCTCCGGCCCAACGCGCGGGACGCGAATCGTGACGGTGGTCCCCTGGGCGGGAGCGCTATGTACCGTCAACGTGCCACCAATGAGCGCGATCAAGGCGCCGTGCGTCAAGAGACCGCTACGGGTACCTCCAGAATCGACCGGCTGGACGACGAATGAAGTAACCTCAGCTGAGGTCTGGCCAGCGCGTGTGCGCTCTGATTGCAGTCCAACGCCATCATCACGCACCGTCACCATGACCGCGCGATCATTGGCGGCAAGCGCTATCCGCACGGCCAGCCGACGGTGTAGGTCATCGCCACGCCCATGGCGGCCCGCGTTGCGCAGTGCCTCCTGCACCGCGCCCAGCAGCAAGTCGGCCACGATAGGAGGAAGCGCGTCGGCGGCGAGTCGCGCCTCATCGGGCGCATCGAGCGCCAGTTCGTCGAATGTTCCGCGAAACTCGCCGTCAAGCGCGGAGCGCAGAGCGCTTACCAATCCATGTTCGAGGCGCCGCTTGTTCGCGATTGGAGCGGCGCGCATCAATGCCGCCAGATCATGATGGGCCAGACCTAGCTCGTGGACGACAGCCTCCAGTTCGCCTGAGGCGTCAATTGGCGCATCAGCCGGTTCTGCGCGCTCCGGGAGTGTAGATGACGTGGAGACGCGCGCGGGTTCGGCGGCGCGCCCGGCGGGCAGCCGCGCGCGGAGCGCTTCCAGCCGCAACATCGCCAGATGGAGGCGAGGCAAGACCTCATCATGGAGCACGCGGCGTGGCAGGGCGGCGCTCAACTCGGCCTCCAGCCCGCGACGTCGGGCCAGCGACGCAATCGCCTGGGCTGCCACAAACTCGCCCACGGCGTCGAGAATACGCTGGCCGCAGGCGCGCGCGATTTCCAGGTCGGCGGATGTATAGCCAGCGCCATCTACGCGCGGGCCAAGCACCAACCGCGCCACCACGCCGCGCTCATCGCTGACTGGCAGCGCCCATTCCTGGCGATCAAATGGGTAGCTGACCTCACCGACGGGCGCCTCATAGCTGAACGTCCGGTGCAGGCGACCCGCGGTGAGCGAGAGTCTGCCACGCGCCGCGCCCAGCACGTCACGGCAGAGGCTGGTGAAGAGCGCCTCCACATTGCGCTCGATCTCGCGTGGATCTGTTGCGAGCCAGTTTGCTTGTCCGGTGGTCAGGCTGGCAATAAAGGGGCGCATCTGATCGAGAAGGCGGTCGTGCGCCGCGAAGGACTGCCAGGTGACGACGGCGTACGCGCCCGTGATAAGCGCCAACAAGAGCAGCAAATCAGGCAGCGCCTCAGCCTCCACTCCCGTCATCCAGGCGACTGCCGCCGCCAGCACAGCCGCAATCAGGGCCATGCCGCGCCAGTGGCTCAGATATCCGCGCTGTGGCAATCGACGCTCGACCAGGATGCCCTGGCGCAAGACGGCGCGCCCCAGCGTCAGGCCCAACCCCGCCAGCGCGACCTGCACCAGCAGATCAGCGCCGACCAGGATGGTTGGAACGTGGCCAGGGCGCGTCACTGGTACCTGAATGGGCAGCGTTCCCGTCACCGTCGTCAGCGACGCGCGATGTTCCGAGAGCAGCACCAGCGCGCCGATGATCGCGACTACCGCGCCAGCGCCCATCATGCAGAGCGAGGCCCAGAGCAGGCCAGGACGCGCCCGGCTCCAGGCGTCGCCAGCATCCCAGAGCAGTGTCTCATCTGATCCGGTATGTTGAGCGTTATCGGGCAGGAGGCGCCGTGCCACGAGCAGGATCCACGGCAGGCAGGCGCAGACGCCGATATAGACGACGAACGCCAGCCCCAGCGCGGGCAAGACGGGCGAGACATTCGGTGGATGTGGGACCGGCTGGCGCAGGCGTATCGAGGCGTCTAGCAGACGGATGAAATCGCCATATTGGGAAAGCGCGGGCCAGTAGACGACCGCCAGCAGCATGGCCAGCAGTCCCAGGCTGGCGACGCCCGTGAGCACTGGCAGGCGCAGATTCTTCGAGACGCCCGCCAGCTCGGCATAATGGAGGCCAGTTGCCGCCCAGAAGAGCGGCGCGACGAACGCGGGGAGCCAGGAGACGCGCCACCAGACATCTGACGGCGATGCGCCCTCCGGCACGCCCGCGCCTACCAGTGCGCCGTGGCAGAGAAAGAATAGCGCCGCCAGCAGCAGCCCGATGCCGCCGACCCAGGTAATCAGGTTGCGGCGGTCTCCCAGCATGAGCACCATCAGGCCGAGCCAGAGAAAAGTGATGAGGTTGAAGGCGGAGAGGGCGATGGCGACCTGCGCCAGGCCAACCTGAAGCACGGTATCCATTGGCTACGGCTCCCCCGCGCCGGGAGGCTCGCCAAAGAGCGGCGACCAGCCACCCTTGCGGTCCGGCACGAGCGCGCGACCATCGTCGCCCCAGACAATTGGTCGGTCATAGACGTAGATGAGCGCGGCGCGGGCGCGGGCCACTTTCTCGTCGGTGGTGCTCTCGCTCAATCGCCAGGCGTCGTAGATGCGCCCGTTGGTCCGGCTGACGGCGCGTGCGTCGCGCAGACCCAGACGGGCGGCAATCTGCTCATTGGTCAGCCCCTGCGCTAGCAATTCGGCGACCCGTAGCTCGTTCGGCTCCAGCAGCGCGCGCGGTGAGGTCGCGTCGCGTTCGCGCACCTCATCCACGCGGTCTTCGATCTCCGGGTCGATGAAGCTGCGTCCGGCAATGGCGTCTTTGAGCAGCGGGGCCAGCATCGACGGGAGCAGATAGTTGCTCTTGCGGACGTAGGCATAGTGGCTGAGGATGCCAGCGGCGCGAAACTCACGAAAATAGGAGTCGTCGTCCTGAATCGAGTAGAAGACGACCGGAAAGCGTGGCCGCTCGCGCCGGATGGCGACCGCCGCGCCAACGCCACTGGCGGCCGCCACGCCCAGTTCGGGGTCGCGCAGCTCGACATCCATCAGCGCGACCTCAGCCTCGAGGTTGGCATCTGCGGCGGCGATTGCCTCGTTGGCTGTGGCGGCCTCGGCCACCACCTGCACCTCGCCCGTCGCCTCCAGCCCAGCCTTGAGCGCCTGGCGCACCGTCTTGTGATCTTCGACCAGCAGCAATCGTATCATGTCGCGTCCGCCTCGCGCCT
>JAICKD010000561.1 GCA_025928125.1 Ktedonobacterales bacterium | reverse complement strand
AGGCGCTACGGGCGGCATTGCGGGACTGGGCCACGTTCTCCAGCGCCGTTGGCCGTGTGCTGGGAACCGAGAAGTTGACAGGGGAGGGCGCCCAATGACATCTCGCGATAATTCTCACGCTTCACCGATTGACGCCTATCTGGCCGAACTTGTCGCACAACTCACCGTTGAGCCAACCGAGCGCGCAACCATCCTCGAAGAGATACGCGGCCACCTGGAAGAAGCCACAGCCGCGGAAGTGGCTCGTGGCTCCACAGCAGCCGAGGCGGAGTCGCGCGCGGTGGCGGCGTTCGGTTCGGTCGCGACGACCGCTCGCTCGATCAACTCCACGCTGCCCCTATACTGGGATTGGCGACAGATGGCGCGGGGCGTCGTCCTGGGCGCGCTAGCGATCTGGGTCATCTGGACGCTCGCCACCTTCCCCTTCATCGTTCCGATGGCCACTGAGCATCAGCTTGACGTATCCACATCGCCTGCCTCTCTGCTCTTCACTGCGTCACCACTGGGGTTTGGCCTTTTCTACGTGCTTCGGAATGGCCCCTGGGCGGCGTTGCTGATTCTGGCGCTCTTCGGCGCTATCGCCTTCGCGCTGGGGAGTCGCGCCAGCACTGGTTGGCGCGCTGGACTCGCCTTCGGCCTGGGTGTCATTGTCGGCCTGCCATTCCTTCTGCCTGCGATCTTCTACACAAATTCATTTATTCGCCCATTGGCGATGCTTCTATTCATCCTCCCGATCTGGTTGCTCGTGCCTTATGCCGGGTTCACTTCCTGGCTTGGTGCGCGTATCGCCCGCACACGAGACACACATGCCTTGCGTCGACCACCAACCACCACCAGCGGAAACCGTCATCAGCGCCGCCTATCGACCGCCATCATCGTTGGCCTCTTCCTACTCGTGACACTGCTCGGCGTCAGCGGCTGGTCGTTCGTGCGCGCCGCCACCATTCTACCTTCGCCTACCATACCAGTCTCACAACAGCTTGCCAGCGCGCAACGGCAGCTATCCTTCACTATCCGCCAACCTGGCTACCTGCCCGCTGGAACAACGCTCACCAGCGTCGACGTGGCCGAGGCATGGTGCGCGCATTGTTCCGTCAGCCTGAACTATCACATCTCTAGTGGAGCCGATATTTTTCTCTACGAGATTCCGCACAATCCCTCTGCGCCAGAGTCCGTCGGACCTGACATGCCTCCTCTGCTTCCATCCTCGCCCGACGCGCCCGACGCATACTCAAGTGTCACAGCAGTCAGCTACCATCAGACGTGGTGGCTTGGAGCCGACGAAAAGACAGAGCAACAGCGCAGCCTCTCATGGGACGATGGTACCCTGCAGTACGGCCTCATCACAAATGCCCCCTTATCCGCCGCCACGCTCAAACAGATAGCCCTCAGCCTCTATGGTTGAGTGGCGGTACGCAAGAATGCCTGCAAAATCATCGCATTGTGATATATATTGCCTAATTCACCCTTGACTGTCGCCCCATATGCGGATTAGTGTCTAACCAATTAGTTTAACCATCTGGTTAATGCTGAGGAGACAGGCCATGGCTGTGCAGGGGGATGTCAGGGAGCAGCAGCGGCGCGAGCGGCTCTCCGCGCGCGAACGCCGTGTGGCGCGGGCCGACCGGCGCGAACGCGAGGCGCCCGTAGCGCGTGCGGCCATCCTCAGCGCGGCAGAGGAGATCTTTGCCCGCGACGGTTTCGATGGGGCGCGAGTGGATGCCATCGCCGAGGCGTCGGGCTATAACAAGGCGTTGATCTTCCACTACTTCGGCGACAAACTGGGCCTCTATCGCGAAATCGTCTGCATGCAGCGCGACGAGTCAGAGTTCCAGCGGACGGAGATGCTGCTCGCGGCGGCAGGGAACCCAGAGGCGCCGATGGATGCCGAGCATGTGCGCGCGCTCATCGGAACGTTTGTCGGCTGGCACTTCGAGCATCTGGTGGCGCACCCACACCTGCGACGGATTCTGGCGTGGGAGGCGGCGGAAGGCTGGGATACGCTGATCGAGGCCAAACGCGGCGGGCAGTTCTGTCCACCCTGGGTCAACGCTATCGCCGACTTTATCAGGCGGGCGCAGACAGCGGGCCTCATCCGAAAAGAAGTCGATCCCTACGTGGCGATGGCGCATGTGAAAAGCATGGTGCTGATTCACCTGCTCTCGCTCCCGAACTACGAGGCGATCTTTGGCGGCGTCGATTTCTCGTCGCCCCCAGCGCTGGCGCACGCGCGCGACCAGCTCGTCTCATTCGCCGTCCACGCGCTGATGGATCCCGCTACCCTGGCGCTTCAACAGGAAGGCACATCGTAGCGCCATCGCGTAGTCCCTACCGACGCTGAAATGCGCTGACACCCCATTATGCGAGCGACAGCACATTTCCGCGCCTCTTGACGACCGCGATGTATTTCGTTATAAAACGATATATCTTTATTGGCCTGCGATGGCAGCATCTCCAATACACATCAGCAGGTGTTAGACGCAACAACGACCGTTGCACCAACCGCATCGCTGCGTGACGATTTCCCGATTCTCAGGCGATAACGTACAACGACAGCGCTGGAAGGCTTCGGGTTTCTGGCGGATGTGAGGGGGAAAACAGGACATGAGACTGGACTACAAGTGGCAGGCGGCGCTGATTACCGCGCTGGGCCTGTTCATGGCGGTACTCGATAACACGATTGTGAGCGTGGCGCTGCCCCAGATGGCAGACGCCTTCCATACCGACTTTGGAACCATCACCTGGGTCGCCACCGCTTACTTTCTGGCGCAGGCGGCCGTCATTCCGGTGACCGGCTACCTCGCCGACCGGATCGGCACCAAGACGGTCTTTTTAAGCGCGCTGGCGATCTTCACGATTGGCTCCGCTCTCTGCGCCATCGCGCCGACCCATACTGCGCTGATCGCCTTCCGCGTCTTGCAGGGCGTCGGTGGTGGCGCGCTCTTCCCGACGGCCTTCGCGATCATCTACCGCGTCTTCCCGCCAACGGAGCGCGGCCCAGCCTCGGCGGTGATCGGCGTGCCGATTCTGCTAGCCCCTGCCTTTGGCCCGACCATCGGCGGCTATCTGACGACCACATTTGACTGGCACGCGATCTTCACGATCAACCTGCCGATTGGCGTCGTCGCCTTTACCCTGGCGGCGCTCTTCCT
>JAICKD010000743.1 GCA_025928125.1 Ktedonobacterales bacterium | reverse complement strand
CTGCCCTCGTATGACTGGCGGCACTGGGCGCGCGATGTGATGGACGCGACGCCGCCCGGCATGCCGCGTCTGGATCGGCTCGCCAAAGTCCTCCCGGCGGCGCTGGAGGACGACGCCGACCCGGAGAACTTCACCGCGCGGATAGAAGACCTGCTGGATGAAGGCGCCGCCGATGGCGCGGTGCTGATCGAGATGCGCTTTGGCGGCGAGACTGCGCTACAACACCTCGACTTCATGGCGCTCTTCGACGAGGCCGAGCGTCGCGTGCGGGCGCGCCACCCGAATCTGCGGGCATCGGCGATCTACACGCTGCTGCTCCACTACGATGAAGAGCGGCTGGAGCGCGTGGTCAGGGCGTGCCTTGCGGCGGCGGATGAGGGACTCGCGGGCGTCGATCTGCTCTATGTTCCCTACGCGAGCGAGGCCGACTGGCGGCCCATGTATCGTGTGGCTGAGCGCGCTGCGGCGGGTGGGCTCGGTGTGACGGCGCACGTGGGCGAGTTTTCGGCGGCCAATATCATGGCGGCGCTGCGCACGCCGGGCCTGACACGCCTTGGTCACGCGGTCTATGCCGCCAGCGATCCGCGTCTGCTGGATGCGGTGGCTGAGAGCGGCGCGACGGTCGAGTGCTCGCTCAGCTGTAATGTGGTGCTGGGGGCGACGCCATCCTATGCCGAACACCCGATTCGGCGGTTTATGGAGCGCGGCATCCCCGTCGCGCTCTGCACGGATAATCCCGTCCAGATATGCACGACGATTGGCCGCGAATACGCCCTGGCGCACGCGCTCGGCTTCACCCCGGCGGAACTGCTGGGCTTCACGATCAACGCGATTCGCGCGTCGTTTCTCCCGCCGGAGCGCAAGCAAGAGGTGTTAATGCTTACGCAACGCGGGCAGTAATCCTCATGCTTTGGGCTTTGATACAAAGCCGATTCGCTGCCGAATACAACGAAATCTACCGCGATGCTGTTGAGCATGTTGTTTGGGGAATCGATGAGGCACGTCTGATGAGCCCGCGCAGGCGGGCTTTGCGGCCGCAGCGGAGCGAAGGCCCATAGGCGCGGCTTCAGCCGCCAGCGGCCTAGCCCAGGTCGGCCTCTGCGGCGGCGACCCGCACGCGCTGGCGCTCGCTGCGCAGGGCGGCTGTCAGCTTGCGCAGGCAGTTCTCTGCCTCTGCCGTGAGCGAGACTTTGACGATGCGGCGGTCGGGATGCTCAGGATCGTGTTCGCGACTGACCAGGCCCCGCTGCACAGCCCGGCTGACCAGCCCGATGACGGCGTTGTGGCGAATTTGCAGGCGCTCCGCCAGCTCGGTGATGCTCACCCAATCACGGCCGGGGAACCCTTTGATCGCCAGCAAAAGCTGATACTGCTGGGGAGTCAGATTGACCTTGCGCGCCTCCAACTCGGTGAGCCGAGCAAAGCGCCGCAGCACATAGCGGAGATTCGCTAGCCGCTCATACTCCGCCTTGGTCAGATGTCCGTCTGGCGCGCTGGTAAACGATGTCGCATCCGTGCTTTGGCCGTCGCTGGTGGACTTCGTATGCATCCGTCAGACTCCCCACAATATCCATTGACTTCAAGCCAATAGTATCTTATCTATCTGCGCTACTCCTGCGCGTATCGCCCACCCGAAATTAGTGGGTGGCGTGCGTGTGCGCGTGTGTGTCGGTCTCGTGCGCCTCCACCGCATGCGCTTCCTCATACTCGATGGGCGCACGCAGCGCGCGGGCGGTGAACCACCAGGCAAACACAAAAGCTACTAGCCAGAACAAGACAACCAAAACAACCGGAAGAACTTCGCTAATGCTCATGCTGCTCGATACTCCTCATAACCATGTGACTGAACTGTACTGTATTCATCTATCAATCTCTACTGACTTGCCACCCTGATGGTTGCGCCATGTGAGAAATAGCGCTTCGCATCGGTAGACCACAATTCGATTGATCGATTGCGGCGTCTGGGGCATGCAGCATGGACTGACGAGAAGGACTCTATTGCCTCAGTTTAATTCTACCATATTCGCGGGATGAGGCTAGCGCCACATAGCGCCGCATGCGTCGAAGTCCGTGGCGTCCTCAGTCGAAATACCGATGCCGCGCTGGTCTGATGAGGTACTCGCGTCGTTCGGGAGCTATCGGGCGCTCAGGCGACGATGGATATAGTTAGCGATGTTGCTGATGCTGTCCAGATTCTCCGGCGTCAGGTCGGATTCTGGGACCGCGAAGCCGTAGGTGTCT
>JAICKD010000054.1 GCA_025928125.1 Ktedonobacterales bacterium | reverse complement strand
TGGGGATCGCCCTGGCGCGCCGCGATTTGTCCCAGCGCCTGATAGACCTCGTCGTTGACTGCGCGCTGCTGCACCGTCTGCAAGATCGCATTCCCCTGCGGCGACTGACCCGACAGCTGATAGGCGCGCGCGAGCAGCAGCGCCACTTCCATCTCGGGGTTGAGCTTCTCTTCGCCCTCCAGACGCGGGCGTGCCATCCAGACGGCGGGGTCTGGCGGCATGCGCCGGGTCAGCGCGGAGGCTTCCTCAAGCTCACGCACCGCCGCCGCCGCGCTCTGCGGATCGCCCGCCATCATCAGCGCCTGCCCCGCGCCAAAGTGCGCCAGCACCTCCATCCCTGAGGCTGCGGCAATCTGCTGGAAGCACGTCAGCGCCTCCTGGTGGCGTCCCGTCACCAGATGCACCTGCCCCAGCGCGTAGCGCAGGTCGGGGTTCGTTGGGCTGAGGTCTGACGCCTGGAGATAGTCACGCGCGATATCGGTGTAACTGGCGAAATGCTCGGAGCGCAACGCGGCCAGCAGCCGCCCCAGCACCTCCATCGCGGAGACGCGGCTGGAATTCATGCCAGGAGAGCTGATCGCGGGCGAGGCGACTGAGCCGGTGGCCAGTGCCATTTGCCAGGTGGCCAGCGCCCGCACATTGGTCGGATCGACCTGGAGCACCCGCTGAATCTCGCCGACCGCCTGCGCGACTCGCCCGGCCTTCATCAGCGCCTGCCCATAGCTCAGGCGCAACTGGCCATTATTCGGCTGGGCCATGAGCGCCTGCTCGTATTCGCCGATGGCGCGGTCAGCGTAGCCCATGCGCAGGTAGGCGTCGGCGGCAGCAATCCGCTCGACGAGCGCCTCATCAGAGCGACCCTGGCGCGTGAGCAACTCGATCAACTTGACCCGATACGTCAGGTTGCTCGGTTCAAGCTGCAGGATGCGCCGGAACGTCGCGATGGCGTCGTCAATGCGGCCATGCGCCAGATACGTCTCGACCAGCACCGCATACTTGGCGACGGCCTGTTCGGCCTTACCCTGCCGCACGTAAATCTCGCCGAGCAGTAGATGCACATCGAGGTACTGCGGGGCAAGTTCCATCACCGTCATACACTCTTCGACAGCGGCGGTGAGCAGCCCATGCGCCACATAGTTCTCGATACTGCGCACCGCCTGCGATACCTGTGAGCGCAACGGTTCAGGCAAACTCATCAGGCTCGCCCGGCCGCTCCCTGCCATGCCCAGCGAGTTGATCAACTGCGCCAGGTGATCGCCATTCGAGGCAGGAGTACCGCTATAGACGTTGGCATTCCCGCCCATCAACGTACCCATGCCAACGCCCATGCCACCATTCATCCCGCCGCCCTGTGACGCCGAGAAGTCGACCCCCGATGATCTGGCTGGGCCAGCGGACATCCCCGCATCTGGCATGGGCAGGTCGTTCAGCATGGGATCGGGGATATTCGTTCTGCCGCCGCCACGTTGCGGGATCTTGCCCGGCGCGCCGCCCCCAGCGGTGGCACGCCGTCGCCGCTGTGGTTGTGGCTGTGGTGTTGTCCCCAGCACCTCGTGCATCATCCGCTCAACTTCCGCGACCTGTTCGCGCCATCCCTGGCTGCGCAGGAAGCCAAGCAGCGCCGAGAAGACGGTCGAAGCTCCTTCGAGGTCGTTCATCTCACGGTGCGCCTCGGCGGCCTCCTGGCAAAGCTGCAGCAGTTGATCCACCTCCTCAAGCGTCAGCGCGTCGAGGTTGACGCGGTCTACCGCCGAATCGAAGTAGCGTGCGGCCTCTTCCAGATTGCCCATCGCACGGAAGCACTGGCCGAGCGCATAGAAGCAGGAGAGCGCATAGTCTGGGTCGTCCAGCAACATCTCAAACTGGCCAGCGGCCTCGTCCCAGCGGTCTGATTCCTGATAGAGCCAGCCGAGAAAGTAATGCACATCAGAGCGGTCAACTCCCGCGTCCAGCAGATCCTCGCAGACGAGAACGGCTTCTTCCAGATTTCCTTCCTGCTGAAGCTGCTGCGCCTCACGCAGCGCCGCTCCAACCTGTGGGCCACTCACGCGCGGACGCCCCCCGGATCGTCGGCCATCATCCATTGGCCTGCCACGCCCCGAGCGCGAACCCGACATATCGCCCCAATCGCCAGAAGAGCCTCTTCTGCCCATACTCCAACTTCCCATCTGACGGCTTCCTGCCCCGCCAGTATCATGCGCCGGATGATGTCTGGCAATGGATGGACAGAAGGCGCGTTGCGCGCGTCTGCGGACTGCACGAATTCAGCTATGTTTCAGCATACGCCATCGAGCATTGCAATGCAGTGATTTCAGGAATAATGGGCGAGAGAAAAGCGGTAGTACCTCAAGAAATCTTCAGCGTCGGAGACCTGGGGTCATGCTGGAAACGTCTGAAGTATACGTCGCCCGCCGCTCAGTATAGCATGGCTCGGCAGCGGCCAATTCATCCAATGCCAGGACAGGCAGGCTGAGATAACAGCATACGGGAAAATAAGGCGCGCGAGCGGCCTGACGCCGTATGGTACTATCGTACCGGCGCCATACGTGGCCTGCCCGCGCGAAGAGGCGTTACCCGCGATAGTTGTTGAATTGGAGTGGTACGGGATAGTCCTTGGCCTTCAGCGCGGAGATGACCGCCTGGAGGTCGTCGCGGTTCTTGCCGACGACACGCACCGCATCCCCCTGGATCTGCCCCTTCACCTTCGGGAAGCTGTCGCGGATCAGCTTGGTGATCTCTTTGGCGAGGTCCTGCGAGATGCCACTTTGCAGTTCGATCACCTGCCGGACGCGATTGCCGCCAGCCTGCTCGATGTTTCCGAGCTTCAGGATCTTGATCGAAAGCCCGCGGCGCACGATCTTCGTCTCCAGCACATCGCGCACGTTCTTGAGGGTGAACTCGCTGTTGGTGACGATAGTAATTGTCTTTTTCTTGGCGTCATACGTCAGCTCTGTGTGGGTATCCTTGAGGTCATAGCGCGTGGTGATCTCGCGGCGTGTCTGGTCGAGCGCGTTCGCGAGTTCCTGCTCGTCGTACTGCGAGACCACGTCAAAGCTGTTCTCTCCGGCCATCTCAATCTATCTCCTTCGCTCGGTCCGCAACGAAAGTCAGGTACGCGAGGCACGCGTCAGAGGCAAGCGCCAATCGCGTCCGGCACATTCTACCACTCGTAGCGTGGCGAGCCGCGCCGTGTGAGTCAACCCTGCATTTCAGGGGAGCGCGAGTGGCCAGTGGGAGAGGGCAGTATAGCGTGCGGCCGGGCGGAGCAACTCACTCTTCATCACCGCGATGGCGTCGGCCCGCCAGGTGGCGTCGGGCGGCGGCTCGTGCCGCACGCGCGCCAGTGCCGCCAGCGCGTCGTCGGTGAGCGGCCTCTTGATACGCGCCAGCGTCAGATGCGGCGAGAAGGGGCGTTCTTCGCGAGGGAAGCCGCGCGCCGCGAGATCGTCGGCCACAGCGGCCTGCAAGGACAGTAAATGTGCCTTTTCACCCGCCAGACCCACCCAGATGACCCTTGGCGCGTGTGCGGAGCCAAATGTTCCAAGGCCCGCGAGCCGCAGCGAGAACGGCGCATGGACGCCCGCGACGGTGGCCGCCGCCTGGGTCGCCGCATCCAACTTCTCGTCGTCAAGCTCGCCGAGAAATGCCAGCGTCACATGCAGGCCCTCCGGGTCTACCCAGCGCACTTCGGGAATCATCCGCGTCAGCCGCTCGATGCGCCGCCGCAGTGTATTCCGAACGGTGTCGGGTAGCTCAAGCGCGAGGAATGTGCGTGTCATGGCAGACCCTCTCCCGCTACCCCGTCCCCTAAAAGGGAGGGGCCGTAAGATGCCCGCTGTTGGCCTCCGGGTCTGACGGCCCTCTCTCCCCGGCCCCTCCAAAGGGATGGGAGCCAGAATCGCCACTCGGCACGATGGTCACCCTGGCCCTCCCCGGTTAGGGGAGGGTGGCCGAAGGCCGGATGAGGTCTACCTACCCCAATTAGAATGTACGACGTGGCGTCTTCTGTCCATTCTCGTGCAGCGTCGCCAGGAAGACCTCGATGTCGGACTCCGCCAGCAACCGCGAGAGGGCAGCGCCCCAGGCGTAACGCCCGCGCTGGCGTCGGTCGCTCAGCAGCAGCCGGATGCGGAACATACCGTCGAAGCGGACGAAAATCCGTATGAGGTGCGGTCTGGTGCTTGAGTCGTAGACCTTGGCGAAGGCCGCCGCATACGTAGCCGTGGCATCGGGAACATTGGCGGCGTCCGTCGTCTCCGCCTTGTCGGACTTCTTGCCGCGCCGGTGTGTCGCCACCTCACTGGCAGCATGTTCCTCGGCTTTTGCCAGGCTGCGGATGCGCTCATCGCGGACGTTGCGCATCACGCAGCGGGCGGTGAAGCCCTTCTCCGGCCCGCCCAGCGTCGGCAGGCCGTGTTCGCTGAATCCGGCCATCGCGCTGATGCGCAGAGCGACATCGCGGCGCGAACGTGCCTCCAGCAGCGGAACATAGGCAATGCCAGGCGTCTCGGCGCGTTGCCGCTGTACCTTGCCAAGCGCGGCGGGCGCCACCTCGGGCAGCATTAGCGACACGCCATCTGGTAACAACACTTTCTCGGGAATGCCCTGCGTGCGCTGGTGAAGGAAGGTGTTTGTCTCGACCTGCGCGGCGAGACTCCGCCACTCGACCGATGTCACCGCCGACTGCTGGCGGGCGACCGAGCGCAACTTATGATAGGCGGCGTGTGGCCCAAGCAGGCTGCGCGATTCGCGGACGAGCCGCCCCACCATCAGGAACTGTGTTAGATCGAGCAGAAAGGCGGTCAGTTTGGCGCGCTCGGCACTATCGGCGTCGCCGTGTTGCGCCAGCAGCATGTGCGCGATCTCCTTGCGTTGCTCGGCGGGCATCCGGGTGATGGCGGCATGCGCCAACTCGGTCACGTCGTCGTAGTAGCGCACACGCAGCACGCTGATATCGTTCGGCGAGACCATCAGGGGAATGACGATCTCGATATCCTCCTCGAACTCCTTGACTGTGGTGGAGATACGCGGCAGGAGAATGATGATGGCTAGCAGCCCCAGCGAGGCGGCGATGGCGATCAGTGCGATCTGCACAGGCGTCGGCAGCGTATTGGCGATGAGCGATGAGCCGAGATTGATCGCCAGGCTGAGCAGCGTCGAGATGACCACCGCGCTCGCGAGCAGCTCCAGCGCTCGCCCCTGGGCCGCGCGCGTCTCCTCACGCAGTGTCGGCAGCGTATTGCGCCAGTCGTCGCTCATATCGTCTCGTCCTCTGCCCTCTCCCCACCTCCCCTCCTCGCATCAGGGAGGGGAGCCAGAGCGCGGCTCGCTCATACGCAATCTGGCAGCGCCAGTATAACATAGCTGGCACGCTGCAGCTGCCCGATACAGAGGTTGCTCATGCACATGATGCGATGCTCCGTCCAAGGCGCACGACTCACTCCCTAATATCCCCGCGCCAGATCTACCACGTTACGCAGCGGCTCGCCCGTCCGGTAACGCGCCAGATTCGCTAGGAAGAGATCGGTGAAGCGGCGGCTGTACTGGCTCGTATTGCCCGCCACATGCGGCGAGATGATCACGTTGGGCAGCCGCCAGAGCGGACTCTCGGCGGGCAGTGGCTCCGTCTTGAAGACATCAAGCCCCGCGCCGCCGATGACGCCGTCTGTCAGCGCCGCGACCAGCGCCGCCTCGTCAATCGCGCTGCCCCGCGAGATGTTGATGAGGAAGGCATCGCGCCGCATTATGCGCAGTTCGTCCGCGCCGATCAGATGCCGCGTCTGCTCCGTCGCGGGTACGCTCACGACGACAAAGTCCGCAGCGGCGAGCAAGTCACCCAGCCGGTTGGGCGGGACCAGCATGTCGGCGTCGGGATCGCTCGTCCCCTCGCTGGCACTCCGCCGTGTCGCGATGATACGCATGCCGAAAGCGCGGCCCAATCGCGCGATGTGCCGTCCAATCGCGCCCAGACCAATGACGCCAAGCGTTGCGCCGTCCAGCTCGCGCCCGTGCAACTGCTCGCGCCCCGCCGCATCGGGCCATGCTCCGGCGCGCTGATAGTCAATGATCTGCGGCCAGTGACGTACCCACATCAGCATCAGCGAAAGCACGAACTCGCCGATAGGTACCGCGTGGATGCCGCTGGCAGTGGTCACCACCGGCCCGTCCGGCTGCACGATGCCCGCGCGGATCGCATGGTCCGCTCCGGCGCTGGGCAGCGCGACCCACTTGAGGTTTGGCGTAATTGCGAGCAGGTCGGCGGGCGGGAAGAAGCTGGCGACGACATCGGCCTCGGGATGCGCCACCAGCGCCTCGCGTAGCGCATCACGGCCGCCTTGGACTTGCACCAACACGCCCGCGCCGAGCGCCGCCTCCACCCGCTGCTGATCGTTTGGCGCGAACATAAAGTTGCTGACGACGAGTTGGGGATTCTCCATGTGTCGCTCCATGAATGACGGGACAGTTTCGTCTGATAGACTGCGGATATAGCCTGTTAGCTCGATATGGTGAAGCCCGGCGAATAGGCTGTCTGCGCCGCCGCTTTGCCATCCGCATGCGTTGTGAACGTGAGTGCGATGCGGTACGTACCCGCATCCCATGAGTTCGGGTCGCCGGATGAGGTGGGCGCGAGCGTAAACGGCTCGCTCATCCCCGCGCGAATCACCAGCACCCTCGGCTGCGCCGTCTCGCGGCATCGGTCGGCCGCAACCCAGACCTTCTTATCGGTATCATATTGCTGCAACTGCAAGACGGTGCAAGCAGAAAGTCCATTGAGGGCATAGACATCCGCCGAACCGGTGTTCTTGACGAGGATGCCCAGCGGCTCGCTCGTCTCAAATTCGCGGTTCTGCATAGTGATGGCCACAGTGGCCTTCGTCGCGGTCGGCAGCGCGATGTTTGAACCGCGCAATTTGCAGCCCGCCAGAACACTCAACATGAACAGGCTACAGAGAAGAAAGAGCAGAATTGGATAATGGCCCCTCACCGGATGCTTCAAGCGGACCTCCTACTGAACGATATGTGAATGATATGTCGGCAATCAGCAACTCGAACGCTGAGTATCCTCACGCAAGACGATAACTGGCGCGTGGGTGTTTTGAGAATGACGCGCCTGCTGTTTGTGTAACGACCTGATCATGGGCGCATGGTGTGTGCGACCGCAAACATGGTATAATCTGGCGGCGCATATAGCCACTGTTGTGGGAATATTCGGAAGATTCATTACATCACACAGTTAGAGAAGGCGATCATGTCGAAGCGAATGCTCAGCACCATTCTGCTCTTCGCAATCGGTGTCGGGTTTGCCATTGCCAGCTTCACGATGTTTCTGCACGCGCAGTCGCGGGATGATGTCATCCAGGCGCTGCTCTATGCGGTACCTGCGGTCGCGGCATTTGGCGCGATCATCGCGCTGCCGTTTCGCCAGACGCCCTGAGCCAGCGGGCTACTCGCGGCGCTCGTCATTTCGTCATTATCATGAAGTACTGGATATGGATGCCAGGAACGATTGATCTCGTAAGGGCGTTATAGCATTGTAGCGTTGTAGTAGGCGTCATCAATGTATGAGCTGAGTGGCCATGGCTGACCTCAGACGCCGTCATGGCTGGTTGCGGTCGGCGCAGTTGCGGACGGTCTCTCATGATGAGACAGGCAGACCGGGCGCCGGGAGAAGGCATGAGCACGACGACCCCTGGAGCAGCTACCGAGTCAGGCGCGTTTGCCCGCTGGGCGCGACAATGGATTGTCGTCCCGCACAAGACAAGCGCGGCGCGTCTGACGCTGGTCGCCATGGCGCTGGCGCTCCAGAATCTGCTGGAATTGCCGCGTGACCCTGCCACCCATGCCCTTGGCGCGACCCTCACCGGCGTCCTCGTCTTTCTCATATTGGCCACCTCGCTGGTGCTACTGCTGGCTGCTGTGGGCGTCAACCCGCCGCGCTGGCGCTGGCCCTATCGGCGACAGGTTCAGATCGCCGCCCTCTGCCTGACGCTGCTTGTCGTGCCACTGGGCATCTTCCAGAGCGCCAAGGTCGTCGTCGCCAGCTTCTCCGCGCCCGAGTATGCCAACGATGGCACCACGCTTGATCACTATGCCGCCCAGCAACTGCTCGGCGGGCATAACCCGTACGTCACGTCTGACATCGTCGCGGCGATGCGCGCGCTCCACCAGGATCCCGCCAATATCACGCCGCTCCGCCAGGGCGCGCTCGCCAGCACTTCGCCTACGGACTACCCCTCGAAGGATAAGCTGCGCGCTGTGTTCGCCCAGCAGTCGATTGGCGACCCCGATGCCGTGCAGGCGTTCGAGTCGCGCGTAAGCTATCCTGCGCTGGCCTTTCTGCCGCTCGTGCCATTCGTCTGGGCTGGGCTACCGAGTGTCGTGCTCTTCTTCGCGCTCTGCCTGCTGGCGTTGGCGGTCCTGCTGGTGCGCTCGGTACCGCCTGACTGCCGCATATGGCTGGCGCTGCTCGTGCTGGCCGATACGCCGCTGCTCAACGCGGCGCTAGTAGGCGACCTGGACGTCTTCTACATCCTGCTCTTATTCATTGCCTGGCGCTGGTGGCGTCGCCCGGTCCTCTCAACTGTGGCGTTCGGGCTGGCGCTGGCGGCGAAGCAGTTGGCGTGGTTCTTCGCGCCGTTCTATCTCCTGCTCGTCTGGCGTCGATCCGGCGCGCGCGAGGCGGTGCGGCGGCTGGTGGGCGGCGTGGCCCTCTTCGCGGTCATCAACGCGCCGTTCGTTATCAACAATCCAGAGGCGTGGGTGCGTGGTGTGCTTGCGCCGCAGATCGACCCGATGTTCCCGCTAGGCAACGGTCTCGTCCGTCTCTCGCTCGCGGGCGTGCTGCCGCTGGCTCCCGCGCCTGTCTACCTCGCACTGGAGGCGCTGGCAATCGTCGCCTGCCTCTTCGCCTACTGGCGCATGCCGCGACCCGGGACAGGCCTTGGATTCGTGCTTGCGATGACGCCATTATGGTTCGCCTGGCGCAGCCTCACGACCTACTTCTACTTCGTCACGCTGCCCGCCCTGGCGCTCGCCCTCTCCGAGGAAGCGACCGACGCGCCGCGCGACAAGCCTGGGCGGCTGACCGAAGCCGCGCTCGTGACTCCGACCGGGGGAGATGGGGCGCGAGAGGCGGTACGCCATGAATAGGATGCATGCGCTACGGTCGCAGGGTCGCCACTGGTGGTGTTGGCTGACAACCTGGTTCGATACGGCTGCGAAGTCACCCGTGCTGGCCGATCGCGTTCTGCTCATCGCCTGGATGGCAACCCGCCTGTTGCTGCTGCTCGGTATGATTATCGGCGCGCATTACAGCGACCCGCAGTTCTATAAATATGCGGGCGAATTCGCCTCCGGCAAGCTCCCGTATCGCGACTTTGGGGTCGAGTATCCCCCGCTGGCGATGATACTGCTGCTAGCGCCTGCCCTGGTGCTGCTGCCATTCTCAGCGATTGCGCCCCAGCCCGACCCGGCGTTTGTCGCCTCGCCAACGGCGCTGCCCGCGCCCGATCCGCAACGGTACAGTGTCTACGGCCTGAGTTTTGGCATCGAGATGCTGCTGATCGACCTGCTGACGCTCGTGCTGGTCCGGGCAGTGGCCCGTCGGCTGATCCCCGGCGACCGCTACGGGATGAAGTCGGGCCTGCTCTATCTCCTGCTCGTCTTTGCCAGTGGCGCGTTGCTCCAGAAGTTCGATCTGGTGGCAGGAACGCTCTGTCTCGCAGCCATCCTTGCGCTGCTAAACAGGCAGACAGCCATTGCCTTCATCACGCTGGGGCTGGCAACACTCGTCAAAGGGTTCCCGATATTACTGGTCCCAGTCTTTCTCGGCTATCTCGTCTACCAGGCGGACGCGCCGACACTCAAAGCGGCGATTCCGCGCGTCTGGCGGCGGATGGCTACTGGTGTGGCATGGTTCGGCGCGACGCTGGCCGCCTGGACGTTGCTCATCGCCGCCAGCGCGGGGTGGGACGCCATCAGCCAGACCCTACTCTATCAGGCGCGCCGGGGCATTGAGATCGAGAGCCTCTTCGCCAATGTAGAATTGCTCGTCGGCTGGCTGCCTGGGCTGGTGGTCCACACCGACTTCTCGCCACTTGACCTCTCGCGGGTTGTACATTCCGCACTCGATGGTTACGCCGACACCACCTCGATGGTGATGGCGATTGTCCTGATCGCGCTGGCTTACCTCACGATCTGGCTTGCCTTCAGGCGCATTGGCCGCCCGCACACGTCACCTGCGGATGGCGTTGGTGAAACGAGCGATAGCGTAACCGCCAACAACATAGGGTCAGCGAAACGCTCGAATGAGCGGGCCATAGCGCGTGGCCGCGTGCTGATAGCAGGCTCCGGCGCGGTGCTGCTGGCATTCATGCTGTCGTTTCTCGCGCTGCCCGCCCACTATCTGCTGGTGGTCATTCCGCTCCTTGCCTGCGTCCGGCTGCCTTCGCGTCGAAGCACCGTTGCTCTCTTTTCGATAATTGCTGCTGTCGCGGTACTCGGTCAGGTGATCACGATTATCTGGCCATCGCTGCGCGACCT
>JAICKD010000395.1 GCA_025928125.1 Ktedonobacterales bacterium | reverse complement strand
TGGCGGCGCCCAGCGCAATGTAGGGCCGCCGCCGCCCCAGTGGGCCAGTGGTGCGGTCCGAGAGCGCGCCGACGATGGGCGGGATAAAGACCGCGACGAGGCTCCCCGCCGCCGCGAGCCAGCCGAGCAGCGTCGCCTGCTGGGCGTTGCCGATGCTCCCCGGCGCAACAAACAGCAATAACTGCACCGGCAGGACGATGGGCAGCATCGCCGCCGTCTGGAAGTTCATCGCGAACCACAACATGCTCAGGCGTAGATGGCCGCCGACGGAGAGGTGTTCGCTCCGCTCGGCGGCGTTCGCCTCATCGTGCAGGTTGTGGAGATTCATCACACCCCCAGATTCGCTCGCGGCGCGGCGCAGGCGCCTGCCTGACACTATAGCGCGAGTGGGGCATTTTGGATAGTGGGTCGCGGAGACCTGCCATACGCCACGCTGCGCGCCACGCCGCTACTTCGCGCCAGACGCCGTGCCGCTCGTTGGCGCGGAACCCTCGCCTGCGGCTGTCTCGGGTCTGGGTCGCAGCGACGCGAGGTCGAAATTGGGGTCCAGCAGCGCATGCGGGTCGGGAACGGGAGCCGCCTCCGCGATGAGATCGCGCGCCAGGTCCATCTGCGCATCATCGTTGACCATCATCACGCCACGCATCTTGCCATCGTCGATGAAGTACGCGCTAAACTGATCGCGCGTCAGCGCCCCCCGCACCACCACATGCGCCGCGCTACTGGGGTAGCCCAGCATGTTGATGGCAAGGTCGAACTGGTCGGAGAAGAAGTACGGCACGTGATGATAGACCTCGTCGCCGCCCGCCATATTGGCCCCGGCGGTCTGCCCGGTGGCGATTGCGTTATCCCAATGCTCGAAGTGCATCCGCCCGAGCACGGGGTCGGGATAGGCGGCGAGATCCCCGGCGGCGTAGATATCGGGCGCCGACGTTTGCAGGTGGTCGTTGAGGACGATGCCCTGGCGCGGGTCAACCTCCAGCCCGGCCTGCTGCGCCAGATCGCTATTGAGCAGGATGCCAACGCCGACGATGGCCAGGTCACAGGAAATCGTCTCAGATTCGGTCGCGGGGCTATCGCCGACTGGCGTTATCTCCACACCGGCCAGCCGTCCATCTTCGCCCGCCGTGAAGCCGGTGACGCCATGCTGGTAGCGCAGGGTGGCCCCGCGTCGCTCGTATTGCGAGGAAAGATATTTGGAGAGCGCGGGAGGAAGCATCGACGGCCACGGACGGTCCAGCGGCTCGACAATCGTGACCTGCGCATGGCGGAAGAGCGAGTTGGCGGCGGTCTCCAGCCCGATGAAGCCGGAGCCGACGACGACGACCCGCTTCCCCGGTTGGTCCAGCTCGTTGCGGATGGCGCCAGAATCCGCCACCGTCCGCAGGTAGTGGATGCCTGGCAGATCGGCGTGAGGCACATCCAGCGCGCGCGGACGACCACCCATCGCTAGCAGCAACTTGCCATACGTCAGGGTCTGCCCATCGGCCAGCCGCACCGTTTTGGCGGCGGGGTCGAGCGCGGTGGCCTCGCCGTGCAGCAGTTCCACGTGCTGCTCGCCGTACCATTCCGGCTCGTGGACGTAGATGCCACCGTTGCCGTAGGTCCCCTCGGCGTTGATCTCGCCGCGCAGATACTCTTTGGAGAGCGGCGGACGGTTGTAGGGGCGTTGCGGCTCCTTGCAGATGATGACGATGCTGCCGTTGGGGTCGCGCTTGCGGATCGCTTCGGCGGCGGTGGCCGAAGCCAGCCCTCCGCCAATCAGTAGATACGCAACCGTCCGCCCTGACTGTGCCGATGCCATCCGATGCCTCCTGATTACGCTATGCAAAACAAGCCCCACGCTGGCTCCCTGTCTGATAACTACGGTAGCACAAAGCGGGCCTGAGTGCGCATGCTACAATGAGGGGAACTCGGGACGTTAGACAGTTGGAGAAGTCCAATGGCGCAGGCAAATCATGGGAGTCCGGCAGTATTCCGCCAGTGGACGACGGCGCAACTGGTGGAGGCTCTCCGCGCCTGGGATATCAACTACCTGACGGTAAGTCGGCGGGTTGAGCAGGCGTCAGCCGTCGGCAGGAAAACAAAGCGTCCGCCAATCGAGCAATTGCTGCACGCGCTTGCCCGGTCCGATGAGCCACGGGTGCGTGATGCGGTGATTGGTCTGCTCCTGCTTCATCCTGAAATTACCCGGGATGTCGTTCGTGTTGTCTCGCGGGCGCGCAGCCAGGGCGAGGATGAGCTTGCCGAACAACTCATCACCCTGGCGCTGGCGTCGCTCTATCTTCAGCGCATCTGGTGGTTTCAACTATCGCTTGCCTATGGGGCTTTCTCTGCGCTTGATGAAGCGCTTTTCGCGCCATGGCGCCTGGCGCGAGACCTGCCACCGCCATCCGTCGGCTACGGCGAAGCGGGGCTGCGGCGGCTGGCGGTCTACGAGCAGCAGCGGACAGGCGTCGCGGCAAACGTTGTCGGCGACTGGCAGAATCAGGCGCGCCACGTTATTTCGCAAGATTGGAATAGCTCATCGCCTGAAAAGCGGTCTGCCGATCCGGCGCAAGTTCGCAAGAGACAGGCACTTCGCCAGCAATTCATGCAGGAGTATATTGAAAGAGAGGGCGCTATGAGCTTCCGCCCGGACGTCGCGCGTGAGGATATCGAGCGCTTCCTCCAGCAGTTTGGTCAGCTCAGCCAGCAGCCGGGACGCCTGTATCTCGCCGGGGGAGCCGCACTCGTGCATGGCGGACTCCGTGGCGAAGGAGCTACGACAGTTGATATCGACCTGCGCCTGGATGTCAGCGACGAGTCTGCCGCCGAGTCGCTCATCCGGCAGCTTATGCGGCAACTTGGTATCAATGTGGAGCTTGCGTCGCCTGCCGACTTTATCCCGTTGCCAGCAGACTGGGAGGCGCGCTCGCCGTTTGTTGGGCGTTACGGAAACACCGATGTCTTCTATTTCGATTATTACACTCTTGCGCTCTCCAAAATCGCGCGAGGTACCAGCCGTGATCTGAATGATGTGGCGTTGCTCGCCCAGAATCGGCTGATTCAGCGCAAGGACCTTGAGGCGGCCTATCAGCAGATTCTGCCGCAGCTTGGCCATGGCCGATTCTTCAACATCGATCCGGCGAAATTCGCGGAGCAGTATGCCGCAACCCTCGCCCTCTTGCCTGAACCAGATTGAACCGCGAATCAGTGCGACCTCTGGAAGGTGGAAGTGAGCATGATACAATCGGTGATGTCATCCCAGACGACATGGCCGAACTGAAAATACGCATACGCGCAATGTGGCGCGAGGAGCATAGCAATGGCGAAACGGGCGAGCGCGGGAGACCCTTCACACCATAGCGGGTCAGTGACGATTGGCGGGAGCGGCCAGACGGGTCTCTCGCTGGCCGACGTGGTGGCGGTTGCGCGTGAGAGGGCAAAGGTGCGGTTGGCGCCCGATGCGGTGGATCGCGTGGCGACGGCGCGCGCCTTCATCGAACGGATCGGCGCCGAAGAACGCACTGTCTACGGCGTCACCACCGGCTTTGGTCACCTTAGCAGCGTCAAAATCTCTAGCGACAATCTGGCCGACCTCCAGGGCAACCTGATTCGCAGCCATGCCAGTGGCGTCGGCGAACCGTTCGCGCCGGATACCGTGCGCGCGGTGATGCTGCTGCTGGCGAATAGCCTGGCACGCGGCCATTCCGGCGTCCGCGTCGCGGTGATCGCGCTCCTGGTGAATATGCTCAACGCGGAAGTCACCCCCGTCGTGCCAAAGCGTGGCTCCGTCGGCGCGAGCGGTGACCTTGCGCCGCTGGCCCATCTGGCGCTCGCATTGATCGGCGAGGGCGAGGCGGAGTATCAGGGCGAGCGTATGCCTGGAGGCGCGGCTTTGGAACGGGCCGGACTCACTCCGGTGACGCTGGGCGCAAAAGAAGGGCTGGCGCTCATCAACGGCACCCATGTGATGGAGGCGTGTGGGGCGTTGGCGCTGGCCGATGCCCGACGGTTGGTGCGCGCAGCGGAGGTGGCGGTGGCGATGTCCACCGAGGCGCTGCTTGGCAGCTTCGTCCCGCTGGATGCCCGTATCCACGCGCTACGCCCGCAGCCAGGGCAGCAACAGACCGCCACACGGCTGCGCGGGCTGCTGGCGGGGAGCGAGATCAACCCCAGCCATGCCAACTGCGGGCGAGTGCAGGATCCCTATACGCTGAGGTGCGCGCCCCAGGTGCTCGGCGCGGCGCGCGA
>JAICKD010000260.1 GCA_025928125.1 Ktedonobacterales bacterium | reverse complement strand
GCCGCCATCGTGATCGCCGCGCCGGTCAGCCCGCCGGTGAACGGTGTGATGGCGACTAACACCCCCTGGATCAGACTGAAGATCAGCGCAAAGAGCGCACGGCGCGGCAGCTTGCCCATGGTCGCGCCGATCAACGTTCCCGCCAGCGCGCCCACGCCAAAGGTCGAGAGCATCAGCCCGAAGCCGGTGGCGCCGGCATGGAGCGGGCCGTGCGCCAGGTCGGGCAGCGCCACCTCGACCAGCCCGCCAAAGGCCAGGTTGGCGACAATCGAGACGGCAAGCCCCGTCTGGAGCAGCCGAGACGTGCGCAGCAGCGCCCAGAATGTCTTCGGCTCATCCGCGGCGGGTTCCGCGGAAATCACCTCAGCGGGAGCCTCCGCGACGGCAGTTGCTGCTTGGGGCGCGCGTTTGCCACGCATCGCCGCCAGGGCGATGGCTGAGACGACGAATGTCCCCGCGTCGATGACGAAGGCGATTCCTGAGCGGACCGAGGCGACGATGATGCCGCCGACACTTGGCCCAGCCAGTGTGGAGATCTGGACGGTCGCCATATTGATGGCGTTGCCCGCCTGGAGGTCGTCGTCTGACATGATACTGGGTAGAATCGCCATCGATGCGGGCAGGAAAAGACCCTCGAATGCGCCCAACGGCGCGGCGATGGCGCAAAGTATCCAGAGCGTATGCATATCGAGCAGCACGATGGCCGCCAGCCCGCCGACCAGCAGCGCGCGTGCGATATCGGCCAGCAGCATCATGCGGCGGGGCTGCAAGCGGTCACTCAGCGCGCCACCAAGCAGGACAAAGCCAGCGCGCGGAATGCCATAGGCGGCGAGCACGATGCCCAGATCGCGGGGCGTGCCGCCGCTGGAGAGGACAAACCACGGCAGCGCCACGGCATAGAACATGTCGCCAATCGTCGAGACCATCTGCCCCGCGATCAGCAGCCTGAAGTTGCGCAGGCGCAACGGGCCAGCGCGCAATCCACGCCGGGGAGGGGGAGAATCGGGCGTGCGGTCGGGCTGGTCTGCTGGCGCACCAGCGTCCAGCGCGCCAGCATCTGGGGAGGTATCCATCGAGAGCGACACGGGAATGCTCCTCTTTCAAATCGTTCTGCCAATTATAGCCGTCTGCGTTGAGTTAGGCGGGCGGCGAAGGCGCGTGAGCAGCCAACGCGCGAGATGACTACGAAATCTTATAACACAGTCACGAAATAAAATCAATGTTGATATGAATTTTTGTAATATTCTGGTGGTGGCGCTCGCATATAACAGGTCGGCAGCGCCACCTCGACCAATCAGAAGCGCCTGTGATATACTGATTGGGTTGTACATTTGTTCTTGTGTTCCCGATGCTCAGCGCTTACTCGTTCAGCGGCGCCGGGATCGGATTTCCGACGAATTTCCTGGAAACCGACTATTTGCCTCATCCGCGATGAGATGCGGCCTCGGACATCTGGCGTCAGTGTGTCAGTTTGCTATACTTTGTGACTGGACTCTTGACATCTAACGCCTTCTCCCGGTATTTCGTACATCTGTATGTGTTTCATCGCGGGAGCAAGAATCTGAAGCACTGAAGCGTCGTAGCGACGCTCTCGCGGCGATGTGACATACTGGTCCGCACGACGTTCCGTAACGTTTCGCACAGGTAGAGTTAAAGAATCGTACGGCAGGATACATCCTTTCAACTGGTATAACGTGTTGGTCTCGTAAAGGTGGAACTTAGCATGGCGAAGAATCTGGTGATCGTGGAGTCACCCGCCAAAGCAAAGACGATAGAGAAGTTTCTTGGCGACGACTTCGAGGTGCGCGCTTCGATGGGCCACATCATCGACCTGCCGCGCAAGGGGCTGGGCGTCGATACCCGGCGCGACTTCCAGCCGAAGTACGTCGTCATCGAAAAGAAAGAACATCTGCTGGCCGATCTCAAGAAGGCCAGTCGCGCCGCGCAGACGGTCTATCTCGCGCCCGACCCCGACCGTGAGGGCGAGTTCATCGCCTGGTCGCTCAAGGAGATGCTGGGCCTGCGCCGCCCGCGCCGCGCCGTCTTCAACGAGATCACGCGCCGGGCCGTTCAGGATGCGATAGCCCAGACGCGCGACATCGACGAGGACCTCTTCAACGCGCAGCAGGCGCGCCGGGTGCTCGACCGCCTCGTGGGCTATAAGATCAGCCCGCTGCTCTGGCGGCGCGTGCAGTCAGGCACCAGCGCCGGGCGTGTCCAGTCGGCGGCGCTGCGCATCATCTGTGACCGCGAGGCCGAGATTCGCGCCTTTGTCCCGGAGGAGTACTGGACGATTGCGGCGACGCTGAGCAAGACGAAGGAGCGCGAGACCTTCAATGCGATGCTGATTGGCCGCCAGGGATCGAAGGAGGTCGCCGAGAGCGACGCTGAGGCCGAGGGCAACGAATCGCAGCAGCAACAGAACAACAGCCAGAACGACCAGAATGGCCGCGCGGGCCGCATCCGCATCGAATCCAAAGAGCAGGCCGATGCCATTCTGCGCGAGCTAGACGGCGCAGCCTATACGGTGCTGAGTGTGCGCCAGCGCGACGTGCGCCGCCAGCCGTTCCTGCCCTATACCACCAGTACGCTCCAGCAGGACGCCTCGGTGCGGCTGCGCTTCAAGCCGAAGAAGACGATGAGCGTGGCCCAGGGCCTCTACGAAGGTATCGAGTTGGGCGACGCCGGGCATCAGGGTCTCATCACCTACATGCGCACCGACTCGACCCGCATCTCTGAGGAGGCGCAGACAGCCGTCCGCCAGTATATTGACGGGACGTTTGGCCAGCAGTACATCGGCCCCGGGCGCACCAGCCGCGCCAAGGCGAGCAACGCCAACGTGCAGGACGCCCACGAGGCGATCCGCCCGACCGACGTCACGCTCACGCCGGACCGCGTCAAGCATTATCTGACGGGCGACCAGTTCAAGCTCTATGAGCTGATCTGGCGGCGGTTCGTCGCGGCGTTCATGGCGCCCGCCGTCTTCGATACGTTGCGGGTGGATATCGCGGCGGCTAGCTTCCTCTTCCGCACCAACGGCACGACGCTCAAGTTCCCCGGCTTTTATGCGGTCTGGCCGCGCGAGCAGGATGGCACGACGCTGCCCGCGCTCAGCCAGGGCGACGCGCTTGACCTGCACAAGATCGCCTCGGATCAGCACTTTACCCAGCCGCCGCCACGCTTCACCGAGGCCAGCCTGATCAAAGACCTGGAGGAGCGCGGCATTGGCCGCCCGAGCACGTTTGTCAGCATCGTCAGCACGATTCAGGATCGCGGCTACGTCGAGCAGCAGGAGCGCCGCTTCATGCCGACCTGGCTGGGTGAGACGGTCAATGAGCTGATGCTCAAGCACTTCCCAGAGATCGTGGACACCAACTTCACGGCGGATATGGAGCGCCGTCTCGATGGCGTCGAGGAGGGCAAGCAGGGCTGGACTGAGTTCTTGAAGGACTTCTATGCCGCGCTGCGCGGCCAGCTCGAAAAGGCCGAATCCGAGATGGACCGCGTGCAGAAGCCAGTCGAGGAGGCGAACGAGGCATGCCCGCAGTGTGGCAGACCACTGCTGATCCGCACCGGGCGGTTTGGCCGCTTCATCTCGTGCTCAGGCTACCCGGAGTGCGACTTCAAGAAGCCGCTGGTGGCGAAGACGGGCGCGCACTGCCCGAAGGATGGCGGCGATATCGTCGAGCGGCGCGCCAAGCGTACCGGCAAGGTGTTCTACGGCTGCGCGAACTACCCAGCATGCGACTTCGTCGCCTGGGATCGCCCGCTGACGACGCCCTGCCCCGAATGCGGCGGGCTGCTGACGCTCGCCAACGGCAAGACCGAGGCGCACTGCGGGCAGTGTGGCGCGCTGGTGGCGAATGCGCAGGAAGGCGCGGAGGGCGCGCCAGAGGTGGTCGGACATCGCGCTCCCGCGCCGGTGCGGCCGCGCCGTGCGGCTGGCGAGACCGTCGCCCGTAAGACGACGACGCGCAAGGCCACGACCACACGCAAGGCGACCAGCACGGTGCGCAAGACCGGTACCGCGCGCAAGACGGCGGCAGGTAGCCGGGCAACCACTACCCGCACAAGTCGCGCCGCCCGGCAGCCAGCGGCCTCCTGAGGCCGAGGCTGAAGGCTGAGTTTGCGTTCTTCGGCTGCCCATCGTATGATATGACGCCTGGGATCAACCCCCGGCGTCTCTCCTTGCGCGGCGCGAGGCAATTGATGCATACAAATTGGCGTTTTCAGCGTAGTATGTATATGAGAGATATGCGAGGCGAGAGCGCCTGAAAGATACCAATAGAAATGACGGAACCTATGACACAGCGCGTAACGGGTGAGATGCACGCCACCACAATCCTGGCCGTGCGGCGTGGCACAGATGTCGCGATGGCTGGCGATGGGCAGGTGACGGTGGGCGATGTGGTGATGAAGCACACCGCGCGCAAGATTCGCCGCCTGGCCGGTGGCAGGGTTCTGGCGGGCTTCGCGGGGTCCACCGCCGATGCGCTCAGCCTCTTCGACAAGTTCGAGGCGATGCTCGAGCGCTACCAGGGTAACGTCCGCCGCGCCGCTGTCGAGTTGACCAAAGAATGGCGCAAAGATAAGTTTCTGCGCCGGTTGGAGGCAATGCTGCTGGTAGCCAGCCGTGACGAGGTGCTGGTGTTGACGGGCGACGGCGACGTGATCGAGCCGGATGAAGGGGTCGCGGCAATCGGCTCTGGTGGGGTCTATGCGCAGGCCGCCGCGCGCGCGCTGCTTCAGCATACCGCGATGAGCGCCGAAGAGATTACCAGGGCCGCTATGGCGATTGCCGCCTCGATGTGCATCTATACCAACGATCACATTCTTTTCTTTACTCTTGACGAGGAGGAATCCGCGGTCACTGAGGGGAACGGCGTAAAGAAGACGAAGAAGAGTGTGGTAGCCCCAGCAGTCTAAAGGCTAGGGCTGGGAATGAGAGACTTTTCGTAGGCAGGAGATTGTATGATGAAAGACCTGACTCCCCAGCAGATCGTTCGGGAGTTGGACCGCTACATAGTGGGACAAAACGCGGCGAAGCGTTCGGTTGCCATCGCATTGCGCAACCGCTATCGCCGCCTCCAGTTGCCTGCGGATCTGCAATCTGAAATTACTCCCAAGAATATCCTGATGATCGGCCCAACGGGCGTCGGCAAAACGGAGATCGCCCGGCGGCTCGCCAAAATGGCCGATGCGCCGTTCATTAAGGTGGAGGCGACCAAGTTCACGCAGGTCGGCTATGTTGGGCGTGATGTCGAGTCCATCATCCGCGACCTGATGGAGACCGCTGTCGGCATGGTACACGAGGAGCGAGTCTCGGAGGTGCGCGAGCGCGCGGCCCAGGCGGCGGAGAAGAAGATTCTCGATATCCTGACGGCCAGGGCGACCGTTGATGATATAGCCGATGGCGCCGTCGCTCCCGTCGCCTCGCGCGGCGCCAGCATCACATCCTCTGGCTCTGGTGCGCTGACCACGACATCGGCCGCGTCGAACAGCAACAGCAACAGCAACAGCAACAGCAACAGCGCCACGCCAAGCGCCGCCCACGCGCGCCGCCGCAAACCAACACGCAAGTCCGTGGCGGAGCGACTGGCCCGCAACGAGCTGGATGAGCAGTTGATCGAGATCGAGCTTGAGCCAGAGGATGCTTTCCCCTCGGTCTTCGAGTTCATGGCAGGGTTCG
>JAICKD010000456.1 GCA_025928125.1 Ktedonobacterales bacterium | reverse complement strand
TCCCGCCCGGCCTACATTCGCGGCTTCAATCCAGGTGTCCCGGCGGAGCTAGTGCATATTCTAGAGATCGCGCTCGCCAAACGACCCGACGAGCGCTACGGGAGCGCCGAATCATTCGCGCGCGCCCTGCGTCCCTTCGCGGGCGATATGCCCGATATCTCTGCCCAACAGCCGGACAACGGCCCCATCGTGATCGCGCACTCTCGTGGGCTGACCCCAACACGCCCGCTGCCCGCGCCACACCAGCGCGCCAGGGATGACGTGGCAGATCGCGATACCATCGAAAATCCCCCAATCGTCGCGCACGTCCGGGAGGATATCTACGAGGAGACGACGGCCCCGCTGCCCGCGATCAGCGCGCGTAAGACCATGCCGCCGTTCCAACGCGCGCATCGAGGGCTTGGGGCTGGCCGCGTCCGCAAGACGACCCCCCTTGCGCGCAGTCATAAGACGGCCCCGCCGAGTCGCGCGCGCAAGACGTTGCCGCCGTTCGTGCGTGTGCGCCGGGCTCCATCAATCACCGAGCTGGGCGTGCCGCTGGGGCAGAGTGTAGATCTGCCGCAGACCGCAGACGCGATGGGGATCTCTGCTTTGAGACGCGAACCAATTCCACTAGCGCTCGGCCGATCCGTAGGACGCGAGGCGCCGTCAGGCTTCTTGCGGGACGAGACCGTGGAACAGGCGCAACGAGCGCCGAACAGCCGACCAGGCGGGGGACCGAATAGCCAGAATCGTATCCCGGCAACCCAGCCACGGCCTCGCAAGTCGGGATCTCGGCTGGCGGTCCTGATTGCCGCTGTGGTCATCCTGGCGCTGTTTGGCGGTCTCGCGCTCAATGCGTCGCGCTTTGGCATCGCGCTGGGCGGCAATCCCCAGCCCACGGCGCAGCTCACCGTAGCGCCGACCAGCACCACGCAGCCCACCGCCACGCCTGGGCCAACCAACACAGCTGGCCCGCAACCTACCGCGACACAGACCCAACAGCAGATCCTCAACCAGCAGGCCTTCGCGTCCTTCCGTAACGTCACGCTTGCGACGTTCTCGGACGGCAACTGCTCAAGCGGCAACAATCGCTCGACGTTCGGCTCGGGCCAGAACATCTACGTGAACTACTGCACGTCGGGGCGAGCAGGCTCGGCGCCTATGACCATCGCATTCCGGCATAATGGTCAGGTGGTCTATACGCTGGCCTACAACATCAATATCGCGCCATCATCATGGGGCTACTATGTCACGTCGCACGCCTTTAGCCCTGGCACATACGACGTGCTGGTCACGCTGAACATCAATGGCGCAACAGCCGTCGCGCGCGACCTGCAGCTTGTCATCAACTGAGTATGCGCCAAGCGCTACCCTGCCAGCGTTACGATGGTGATACCGTCGCCTCCGTCTTTGGCTTCCGCGGAGGCCTGCGACTTCACCAGGGGATGGTGTGAAAGCTGCTGCCGGATCGCCTGCCTGAGCGCCCCGGTGCCTTTGCCGTGGAGGATGCGGACGAACGGCATACCGGCAAGCGCGGCGTTGTTCAGATAGCGATCCACTTCTTCGAGCGCATCCTCGACCCGCCAGCCGCGCAAATCGAGCTGTAGCTCCGGCGCAAGCGTTGGCTCTCGCGAGGGGAGCGAGACCGAACGGGTCTCCGCCGAGCGCGCCTGCCGCCGACTGAGCCGCTCCACCTGGCTCTCTGGAACCCTCAACTTCATCGCGCCAAGCTGCACCTCGACCTCGCCGCGACCACTCGCCAGGGCAACGACCTCGCCGCGCTGGCCCATCGAGCGGACGAAGACAGTATCGCCGACCTCCAACGGGCCAGAAAGAGGAGCGCCCCCGGCTTCTGGGGCAGCGCGATGCGACCGATGCGTCTTCGGCGCCTCAACGGCCATGCGCTCTTCCAGTCCGCGCGTCCGCTCGCGGAGCTTGCTCAACTGATCCTCGTTCAGCTTGCGACGCATCTGCGTCTTCACCCGCGCCAGCTCGGCCCGTGTCTCCTCCACCTCACGTCGTCCCTGCGCCCGCGCCTCGTTGAGTACGCGCACGCGCTCCTCCTCGATCTCCGCCCGCAGCTGCTCGGCCTGGGTGCGCTGGTACTCCGCCTCGACCCGCTCCATGGTCAGCCGGTAGCGCTCATCGGCGGCGGCGGTGCGTTCGGCCTGGAGATTGGCAAGCAGCCCCTCCATCTCAACCCCGGCAGTGCCAACATACTCGCGGGCGTTTTCGATAATGTCCTCCGGCAGGCCCAGGCGGGTGGCGATTGCCAGCGCGTTGCTGCGGCCAGGCAGGCCGATGCTCAGACGGTAAGTGGGCGAGAGCGTCTCGACATCGAACTCCACCGAGGCGTTGGCCACGCCCGGCTGCTCGTGAGCAAACACCTTTAGTTCGGAGTAGTGCGTCGTCGCGATGGTATTCACCCGTTGCGCCAGCAGGTGCGCCAGGATGGCGCGCGCCAGCGCCGATCCTTCGCTGGGATCGGTACCCGCGCCCAACTCATCGAGCAGCACCAGAGATTCATCCGTCGCTAGCCGCAGAATCTCGACAATGCGCGTCATGTGCGAGGAGAAGGTGCTCAGGCTCTGCTCGATGCTCTGCTCGTCGCCGATATCGGCGAAGACGTCACTGTAGACCGGAATCTCGGAGCCATCCTCACAGGGAATATGCATCCCCGCCTGCGCCATCAGGCTGAGCAGGCCAACCGTCTTGAGCGCCACCGTCTTGCCGCCGGTATTCGGGCCGGTGATAACCACCATGCGCATCTCAGTGCCGTCGCGGTCGCGTCCGAGCCAGAAATCAATTGGCACGACGTTGCCACGTAGCAGCGGGTGACGCGCCTGCCGCAGCAGCAGCCGTCCGTTGTCGTTGACGCTGGGCGCGCTGGCACGCAGCAGCCCGGCGTAGCGCGCCTTGGCCAGGTGCAGGTCGATCTGGGCCAGTAGCTCAACGGCCAGGGTGATATATGGGCCGTCGCTGGCGACCGCCTCCGATAGCTCTTGCAGGATGCGCTCGATCTCGCGCTGCTCCTCCAGGTGGAGTTCGCGCAGGCGGTTGTTCATCTCGACGACGACGGCTGGCTCGATGAAGACGGTCGCGCCACTGCCCGACTGGTCGTGGACGATGCCCTTCACCTGTCCGCGCGCCTCGGCACGGACTGGAAGAACGTAGCGGTCGGAGCGGGTCGTAATGATCGGCTCTTGCAAGGCGCTGCGATACTCGTTCACCAGCGTCCCTAATCGGTCCTGCAAGCGCTGTTGCGCGGCGCGTAGCTCGGCGCGGATGCGGCGTAGCGCGGGCGAGGCGGAGTCGAGGATATCACCATCCTCATTGATGCTCTCGCCAATGCGCGCCTCCAGCCCGGGGCGGACTGGGAGGTCCACCGCCAGCGACCAGAGCAGCGGGAAGTGCTCGCTAACCTTGCGCACCAGCCGCGAGACGTATTCGGAGGCGCGCAACGTCGCCAGAATCTCGACCAGTTCATGCGGAGTGAGCATGACACCACGCTCAGCCGCCCGCACGTGCGGTCGCACCTCTTTCGCGCCGCGCACGCCCGTATCGGGCCGTTGCTCCAGCAACAGCCGCGCCTCCGAGGTAAACGCGAGACGGCGGCGCACCTCGTTACGGTCGTCGCTGGGCGCGAGCGTGCGCGCCAGTTCTTTACTGGCGGAAAATCCGGCCTCGCGGGTCAGTTGCTCCAATATTTTGGGATACTCTAATGTCGTCAGGCTCTTCTCGTGCATAGCGTTTTGCATAGACCTTATGGTATGTGAACAGCAGGATACCTGCCAGCAAGATTTCTGATAG
>JAICKD010000566.1 GCA_025928125.1 Ktedonobacterales bacterium | reverse complement strand
GCTGTGGTTTTCAGACTACAGCTATTCTTGCTGCCTGGTGAGCTCCATGATCCAGTTTGTCTCCCAGGTTCTGCCGCCATCCGCCGAGAATGCCTGCTCCCACCGTATTGAGGTAGGGGTGATGTCAGACCAGATCAGGCGCGTGAAGACCTGCTTCCCTTCAAACGGCTCCTGCGCGTAGAACTCACCGCGCCCCTGCGTAAATCCTCCGGTCATCGGGGGCGAAAGCGTTCCCTGCATGCTGTTGGTAAAATAGACGCTCCACTGCCGCGTCTGGGGATCGAAGAGGCGCAGCGATGTGGCGACCAGAGACCTGGAATTGAGTACTAGCGCGGCCTCGCCGATATTGCCCAGCCCTCCTACGATGCTGCGGTCCTCCGTCGTCCCGTCGAATTCGTCCCAGTCAGTGCAGCCCTTCAGTCGCTCGCGCAACCGCCGGTGATGGACGTTCCAGCGGCCAACGATGAAATCGAAATCGCCTCGTCCATCCTTCTCCTGCTGCTGTATGGCTGCCCCGCTCATGGTGGCCCTCCTTCGTAATGGCGTGGTTAGGCGTGCCTCTCACGCGGGATATACTACCCGACGTTTGGCATTCCCAGAAGCGCCATTTGATACGAATTAGAACGGGCCATTTCAGCGTGATGAGTAGATGAGTAACGTTAGAGTCTGTTATGATCTCGCATTGCAGCGCCGTATTCATAGGGCTTTGCAACGAGCAGGCGCTGTTTTAATAAGGTCTCCCCGAATTCAGGGTTGCAGCGGACGGTTCATAACAGCTTCTAAGCGGCCTCTCAAACGTTTTGGACGGACCCGAAGCCCAGTCCATCGGTAACGTGAAAATGGAGCTCAAGCCCGGTCAGGAGGGTCTCGGTGGCGTGGATGCGCGGGTGGAGGATACACTCAAGACGCTCCAAGCCGTCAGTCATTCCTGCGGAGTGTGGGTAAGACGACCTTCAAGCGCCGCACGCCAACAGCAGTGTGAACATCACGTTGACGTGTGGTGAACCGCACGGTAGCATAACGGTAGCATATAGACGCCGACGTGAGAACTGGCTGCACTGGGGCCACCCCACCCCAGTGCGCGAGACGAGAAGGAGCGCGGCATGCAGGCAGCGTCACTGATGATGGTACCCCGCCATCTACCGGGGTGGAGCGCCACCAGAGTACATATGGTCATTGCGATCCTCTTGAGTGCCCCCATGCTTGTCTTAGTGGCGTTCTTGTCGCTGGTCGACACCCCCTGGTTGGCGTTCTTGACGAGGGACGACACCAGTCATCCACCACACTGGCATCTGCCGTGGCCTGTGCTGCAATGGGCCGTCACCTCGCCGGCGGGTTACCTGACCTTGTTCGCTCTAGGCATGCTGGTGGTCGTCCCTCCCTTCGTCCTCTTATCTATCTGGCGCTATCGCAATCAGGTTTTGCCCGCTCGAGATGTCACCTATGTGCCGCAGGTTGGGTGGGCGATGCCCGGGCAGGCACGTCTCCAGCCTCCTCTGCCGCAGCGGTGGCTGGGACAACGACGCAGCGAGCGGGCGGTGAGCCTGGTCCTGCTCGTGGTTGGAATGCTGCTCTTCGTTGCACTCGTGGGTGTTCTCTTGGCGGCACTTGGTGTGTCGGGTAGGCTCCTGAATCAGTTGGATGTTCAGCCATGCAGTACCCACTACGGGTGCCGGCCGTGGACCGATACGCTGAAACGCGTACTCAGTCCCGGCTTCTTTGTGGGGCTGGCGCTTGGGGAGTGGGCCTGGGCATGGTGGCTGCGCCGCCTCGAGGGAACTAGTGGCGTCTGGTTCCGCTATGGCGCTTGGATGGGGGGAAATACGCTGTACTACGTGCGCCAACCAGGGGTGACGTCAGAGGCGGCCACCGCGGCGCTGGCGCGGGTCTCGCCGACGCATGCCGTACCATACGTGCGATACATCTTCTTCTTTGTGCTCGCCTGGAGTTGGTACGCGGTGCTGTTCGCTGCTGCCTTCCTCCTGGATACCTGGCTACAATACCAATGGCTCCCAGGGTGACGCTCGGTCAGAACCTGTCCCCGCAACCATGTTGGGTCCTCCTCTCTCACGATGGTCCTTTTTCCTTTTTACTCTCTGCCACTCCAAACGTAAGCCATCCTGCTAAGGTCGACCTATCCGGTCGATAAAGAAAGCGGAAGGAAACCCAATCCACCCGCCAGAAAGCACAAATCGATACCGAACTGCTGCCAACTGAACGGTTCATGGAGTCCGCGACAACCGACGATCCAGACGACGAGCAGATAGAAGAAGAATCCGGCAACGCCTGTGCAGAGCACAGGCAATGCCAGGGCAATTACGCGCTGGATCACATGTACTAGATGTTGCCCTCCGGCGCTATTGCGTCGAGCAGACCAGCTTGCAGCGCGGTGGAGAGCGCCTCGATATCGGGCGCGGGCGGCCGGTCGCTGGTGAGCGCGGGGACGAGAGTGCGCACGGCGGCATGCGCGCTGGCGACGCCTTTGCCCGGCTGGAGCGGCTTGCGGAACTCCAGCCCCTGCGCGGCGCAGATCAGCTCGATGGCGATGACGCGCCAGGCCAGCGGCAGCAATTGCTGAAGCTTGATGGCGGCGGTCGAGCCCATGCTGACGAAGTCTTCCATCCCCGCCGAGGTGGGAATCGAGTCAATGCTGGCAGGATGCGCCAGCACCTTGATCTCGTTCACCAGCGCCGCCGCGACGTACTGCGCGATCATGTAGCCGGAATTCAGGCCAGGCTCCGGCGTCAGGAACGGCTTGAGCGCGTTCTCGCCGGTATCCCAGGTGTGCGGTTCGAGCAGGCTATAGGTGCGCCGCTCGGAGAAGCTCGCTACCTGCGTCAACGCAATCGCCAGGAAGTCGAGCGCGAGCGCCAGCGGCTGCCCATGGAAGTTGCCGCCGCTCAACACATCGCCGTCCTCCGCGAAGATCAGCGGATTATCGGTCACGGCGTCCAGCTCGTTATCGAAGACGCCCGCGCAGTAGCCAAGGGCGTCGCGCGCCGCGCCGAGCACCTGGGGCGCGCACCTCAGCGTATAGGGATCCTGCACTCGCCCGCAGTTGGCATGGCTGGGGTTGATCTCGCTCCCCGCCAGCAGCCCGCGCAGCCGTGTGGCGGTCTGTTGCTGCCCTGGC
>JAICKD010000033.1 GCA_025928125.1 Ktedonobacterales bacterium | reverse complement strand
GTTGCGGGCTTTGCCGCAGCCTTTGCCGCTCTACCAGCAGTTGACTTGATTGGTGTGATATCTTTGGCAACTTTAGCAGCTTTGCTAGCTTTGTTCAGTGTGGCTGCTTTGACCAATTTCCCCGCCTCAGGCGTAGCGGGCTTTGCGATCCGCGCAACCTTCTCGGCTTTCTTGCCGGAGACAGGGACTGGCTTTGCCGTCGCCCTGGTATGCTTTGCTGTTGTTGGAGCGGTGTCCCATAGCGTCGCCTGCTTCGCCGCGATGGGTTGCGCTTTCCTCGCCGTCACTGTCCGCTTTACCGAAGACTTCGCAGGTTGGGCGGAAACCGCAGGCTCGGCAGCCTTTTCCGCTGCCACTGCCTTTGGCGCCCTGGCGACTTTGGGCTTGCTCGCGGGGGCTTTCGTAGCGGTGGGTTTCACTGGTTGAGCATCCCCTGGCGTTCTTGCGCTCCTCCTTGTGGCGCTTTTCTGTGGGCTGACGGGGACCGCTGCTTTCGGGGGCGCCTTCGCTGGTCGAGGTTGCTTTGTTGGTCGAGTGCGGCGCGGCGCCTCATCCTCCTCAGCCAGGAGCGGGTTAGGGATGGCGATATCCTCGTCGCCCATGCCCAACAGAAAGGTGTTTGGGTGCAGGTGTTCGTCGGGTTCCAGCCGCAATTTGCGGGGAAGCTCGATGACTGGAGCGCGCGTGCGCTTCCGTCGGCTCGTGGGAGCCTCGGTGAGCGCTTTCAGTTGTTGGGGCGGCAACTGGCAGACCGTCGGCGCGAAGCCTATCCGATCGCGGTAGCGCTCAGTCGCCTCGATGATCTTCGCAGCCAGCGGACGTCTGGCGTCGTCGTCGTACCAGAGCAATCCTGCCATGACCATGGGACGTATCCTCTCATGCGGAACTTTTGTTCTAATCTAGTATATGGTGAGACTCCAAGTGTGTCAAATTCAGTGTTTGGTATCTTCACATTCTTTGCGATGAGGTCGTATCTGGCAGTTCAGTGGCATAGCACGGGCATCTGGCGCACGAAAAAGCTGGCCGGAAGATTCCAGCCAGCTTACTTCATTGGCAGCCGATACACGCGCGTCAATGGATGTCTTTGACGGTGTAGAGGACTGCTCCGCCGGGTGTGGTCACCTCGACTTTATCGCCGATGGCATGACCCATGAGCGCGCGTCCCACTGGAGACTGGTCGGAGAGCTTTCCGGTCGACGAATTGGCTTCGGCGCTACTCACCAGCGTGAAGGTGCGGCTCGTGCCGCGATCGGTCTCGACGTCGATGGTGGTCCCCAGGCGTACGGTGCGCTTGCCGCCGGTATGTTGCGGCGTTTCCAGAATGACCGCGTGTTCCAGCAGGTGCTGAAGCTCCTGAATCTCGCCTTCAACCATGGCCTGGAGATTCTTCGCGTCTTCATACGCGCTACTCTCAGAGATATCACCAGCTTCCTTGGCCTCGTGAATGTAGTCGGCAACTTGCTGGCGACGCTCGGTGATCAGATAGGTGAGGCGAGCCTGATTCTCCTCGTAACCCTCACGCGTCAAAGGAATGCGCTCCGGGTCGGCGGGGCGTCCATGACCATTATTTGTTGCATTTGTCGCCATAGTCCATACTCCTTGCTTCTCCGCGCAAGTTGGTGGTTGGCATGCGCCATATCGCACGCGAACCGCCACGGCCGCGTGGGCCGCTCTACGGAGATATGCCGGTTGGCCCGGCTTGCGGCATAAAAAAACTGGCGGGGTCCAAAAGGCCCGCCACACGCTCATCTTGCCAGAAGATGCCTGCAAGTATATGCGTGGATCACCGTGAATGTCAAGAAATATGGAGCAAGCGACTGGCAGTGGATGTCAATGATAGCATAGAGGCACGGGCGTGTGGCCGATTTGCGAGATCATGCGATGCGCCGCTTGCGCCATCCATCCACGGGCTGGTACGATAGGCCGGACATGAGAAGTCTGGCATCAGGAGAAAATAGGTGGAGAATCAGGGGCCATTTGCCACGATTCCGCTGCGAAACGGCGCATCGGCGGCGGTGGGATACAATGGCGTACACGTGGGCGAACGGACGTATGCGCTGGCCGATATTCAGGATGCGCGCCAGGTCGCGCCCGACCCTGTGACCATTGCGCTACGTGTGGCGAACGAGCGCCATGTCGTCGAGCTTCAGCCCGCGCAGGCGAGCGATGGCGCGCTGCTGCTAGAGGCCTTGTTCCGGTTGAGGCCAGAATTACGGCCAGCAGGCTTTGAGCCGCCAGCGACACTCCCAGCGGGCTTCCCCCCGCTGCCGCAGCCCGCAACGCAGCCGACTACCTCCACGCCTTGGGGGGCGCACCCCAGCTGGCCGCCGCACCCTGGTATGTATCCGCCACCGCCACAAGCCTCGTTGCCACCATCGGCGTCACCATATGCCTTCCCGCAGTATCCCCCGGTTGGCGCCACTGGTGGTCGCCTGACACCCTATCCTCGTCGCGCCAGTGAATTGATTGGAGCAACTTTCGCGCTGTTCGCGGCGCACTGGCGAAGCTGGCTGCTGCTGGGGCTGGTGGCGCTGTTCGTGCCGCAGGTTGTTAATGGCGTGGTGGATGCGGTGTTCCATCTGCTCGGCGGCAACGATCTGTGGGCTGGCCTGTCGCCCACTTCACAGACCGCGGGCGGCGCCGGTCTTGGCATAGGCAGCACAACCTTGCCCCAGGGCCGCGACTTGCTGCTGTCATCCCTCGATCTGCTGATCACTTCGATCGTGGGTGTGTTGATTAGTGGATGGTCCGCTGCTGTCCTGGGAAATGCTGGCCGTGATGCGCTTTTTGGCCGTAGCCCGAAGATGAGCGTGTCTCTACGCGCTGGGTCCAAGCGGGCCTTCGCGGCGATTGGCGCCAGCGTGCTTAGTGGCGCTCTTGTGCTGCTTATCTTGCTGCCTGTCCTCGTGCTCTACGGCATCTTGCTCACGCAGTTCGGTGATGCGTTGAAGGATCCGAACAGTCTCGACTCGTCGTCACCAGCAGGCGCTACCTTCACGCTGCTGGGGTGTCTAACACTGCTCTTCATGATTCCCTGTATCGTCTTTGCGATCTATGTCTATGTGCGACTTTTTTTGTCTCCCTACATCGCTGCGACAGAGGCGCTCGGACCGGTTGCGGCGCTCCGCCGTAGTTGGAATCTGACGCGCAAGCAGTGGGTACACGTGGTCTGGCCCTTATTCGTGACTGCACTGGTCGTCGCGATCATTTCATTTCCATTCAGCTTCGTGGAATACGCGTCGTATGGCGTCGCGGCGTTGATAGTGAACCCGCTGATTTCGGCGTTAACCGCGCCACTCGTTGCGCTTGCGGCAATATCCGTGCTCTATGATGTACGGCTGAGACGTGAAGGCTATGCGTCGCTTGCGACTGAGAGTGTTGGTGAGGAGCCAGCGTCGACATCGGTGTAGTCGTCAACCCAGGACGACGCCCTGGCAAAAACTATGGGCAGTCAGAGCATCTGTACAGGAAAGATGTCCCGGCACATTACTCCCAGCGTCGGCGCTCGTTATGAGAGATAGAGAACCCTCACTGGCGTGCTGCCATGGCCCGCCAGACGCCTCCCACGTGTACGAGGAACTTGGGAACGGCCAGCGATATGTCCCACGATGTCCCACAGCGCCGCTTCCCGTATTGCCAGGAGTGAACGTAAGACTTACGATGCGCGCGTGTATCGGTCTGGCTTGAAAGTGAGGATGTGACAGCGCGTGCCGACGGGCTGTCATAATGGCAGGCATGGCAAAGAACACACCAGGAAGACCCCATCCACCATCGCTTGATGTCTTGCCGCTGGTTCACGGCGGTTCCCAGGTGGAACACTGGCTTGGATACTATTGGGAAAAGCTCAAGATACCCGCCAGCCAGCTGAGCTTTCTCGCCCTTACGATGGACCGCCAGGAGTTCGCGGAATGGACGGGGCGAAGGCTTCAGTCGATGGCGCTTGGCTGTTACTGTTATTTGCCTCTCAGCAACATTGTCGAGGCCGCGACCGAGCATAGCGCCGCGCCTGGTATTGTCGAGGTCGCCTCCGAAGAGCGGACAGCCTCACGAGCGCCATCGCTTCAACCAACGCTACCTGGCTTCGATGCGTTCGCGGATTTCTATACGGACGATGAATATTCCCGCTCTCCGACTGGTGACTTTCGCCACCTGATCTTCATCGAGCCGGGCATGCTCGAGCGCGGCATCGAGGTGACGGTGGCCCATGAACTGATTCACCTGTTGGATCGCGTCAAGGGGCGACCACGCAAGCATCAGTGCCACGGCAGTGATTCTATCTCGGTCGATGAGGCGGCGATTACCGGGCGCGACGCCGAGACAGTCCGGCGGGAGTTGGCTGAGGAGACGCGCAGGCGTGAAGAGTCGCTACGGCGCGTTCGTCCCTACAAATACTTCTACTATTGCCCTCGATGCAATCGCAACTATCCACGTGTGCGGCGCTATGCGCGGCCAGTCTCCTGTGGCCATTGCTTTCGCCACTACAACCCCGACTATGTATTGCGGCTGCGTCTCTCGCCCGATGGCCCGGATGTCGATCCAGGTTATGCGGCGCCGCAGGATGCCCGAGGCGAATCTGGCGATTCCATCACCGAGTAGCTCGCGCTCGGCTACGTTGACGCAGGCGTAGGTGTGTCCGTTGGTGGCCGCGGAATCCGCATCCAGTCGAGCAGGTCGTAAAGCGTCGTCGCCACGAGGCAGTCTAACTGCGCGGGATCATGTACGCGGCGGCGGTCGAGCAGAATGGGCGTAATCCCGACTGAGCGCGCGCCTAGCACGTCGAGTACGTAGGAGTCGCCGATGTGCAGGGCATAGTCGGGGATGGCGTCGGCGCGCTCGAGCGCCGTCTGGAAGAGCTGCGGATCGGGTTTCGCGCGGCGAGCCTGCGCCGAGATGACCGCGAAGTCAAAGAAGGCTATCAGGTCATGATGGCGCAGAATCAGACTCAGGCTCACCCCCCAGTCGGAGATGACGCCGAGGGTGAGGCCACGCTCGTGGAGCGCATGCAGGCATGGCAGCACGTCGGGGTAGAGCGCATAGTTGCCCGCGTCGTCGAAGGCGCGAACCGTCTCCCGGACGCAGGCTTCCAGCAGGTCCGGCTGGTTGGCGAGGCAGGGACGGAGCATCTCGGTGAAATAGCTCGTCCAGATGCCATTGATGGCGGTCTCGTCGCCCCACGTCCAAGGCTGGGCCTTCGACATACTGCGCAGATGCTCCTCGGAGCGCTTCTGTTGCTGGCGCAGGCAGGTCACGTCAAGGGTCACGCCCAGGCGCTGACAGGCGTCCAGGGCAATCTGCGTCACCGATGGATGGGGCGCGAGCAGCGTGAAGCCAACATCGAAGAAGATGGCCCGTACAGCTTGTGGATTGGGAAGCTCCAGCGGTGCTGGCATGAAGAAGTCTCCTGCGGTAGGTGCATGGTTCGTGTGATAGCTCGGACGCCTATGCTCCGGCTGATTGTCCGGCATAGACATTCTCGGCGGCGGCGACGCCCGCGCCAGCGGTCAGTGTGTGACCGAAGCGCGGGAGCAGGCGCTCGAAAGCGCTCAGCAGGCGCAGGATGTTACGCCTCTCAGCATTGTAGCCCATGATGCCCACGCGCCATACCTTGCTGGCATAGTCGCCGAGGCCGCCACCAATCTCGATGCCATCCTCTTCGAGCAGCGCTCTGCGGAGGCCGACGACATCACTCACCCCATCTGGAACGCGCAACGCGGCCACCATAGGTAGCTGATGCTCTGGCCCAGCCAACGGTAGCATCCCAATCGCCGCGGCCCCTGCCTGGAGCGCCGTCCCGTTCAGCGCGTGGCGGGCGTAGCGGGCGTCCAATCCCTCGGCGAGGGTTAGGCGCAGGGCAGTGTGGAGCGCGTAGACGAGCGAGACATTCGATGTGTGGTGGTAGGCGTGGGGCGGGTTCCAGTAGCGCTGGAGCGCCAGCAGGTCAAGATACCAGCTTTGCACCGGCTGCTTGCGAGCTTCGATAGCCTGAACGGCGCGCGCGCTGAGCGTAATCGGCGCAAGGCCGGGCAGCGCGCCAAGGCACTTCTGGGTGCAGCTATAGACGGCGTCGAGTCCCAGTTCGTCCACAAGGATGGGCATTCCGCCGAGCGCCGTGACCGCATCCACGACAAGCAAAGCGCCAATTTCATGCGCGAGTGCGGCAATCTCCGCCAACGGCTGCCTCACGCCAGTCGAGGTCTCCGCCAGGACGATGGCGATGGCCTTCACCTGTCCCAACTCGCGCGCCGCCGAGCGAAGCGCATCCGCCGAAATCGGTTGTCCCCATTCGCCCGCCACGGTGGTGACATTCGCACCGCAACGCGCGCCGATCTCCGCCATCTTCGCGCCGAAGAAGCCCGCCGCGCCGACCAGAAATGTATCGTCTGGCTCTAGCAGATTGCAGAGCGACGCCTCCATTCCGGAGAAGCCCGTGCCAGGGACGGCGAGAGTCAGAGCGTTGCTCGTGCCAAAGACCTGCCGCAGCATGTCCGCCGTCTCGCCCAGGATCGCCAGGTAGGCCGGATCGAGGTGTCCGAGCACCGGAGCAGCCGCGGCCCGCAGCACGGCAGGATGCGGGTTGCTCGGCCCTGGCCCCATCAACAGCCGCTCTGGTGGCTCGACGGGGGCGTACACGGCGGATGCGCTTGCGGTCGCTGTCGATGCTGCGGTCATGTGTGCTGCTCCTTTGCGGTCCCGGCCTGATGAGACATCAGCCTACTTATGGTTGTTATTATCAGGATTATCGTTCAAGTCTGCCAGCTTCTGCGCCTGGTCAGAGGCGATCAACGCGTCAATCAGCGGGTCGAGATCGCCACCCAGGATGCGCGGCAGATTGTGAAGCGATACGTTGATACGGTGGTCGGTGATACGGTCCTGTGGGAAATTATAGGTGCGAATCTTCTCGCTACGGTCGCCTGTCTGCACCTGCGAGCGGCGGGCCGCGCCCAGCTCGGCGTCGCGCTTTTGCTGTTCGAGGTCCCACAGGCGCGAGCGTAGCACACCCAGCGCCTTCGCCTTGTTCTTGAGTTGTGACTTCTCATCCTGGCAGGTGACGACCAGCCCGGTCGGCAGGTGGGTGATGCGCACGGCGGAGTCGGTCGTGTTCACGCTCTGGCCGCCGTGTCCGGTGGAGCGGTAGACATCCACGCGGATATCTTCGGGGCGAATCTCGACCTCGATTTCTTCGGCCTCCGGCAGCACAATCACCTTCGCCGTGGAGGTATGGATGCGCCCCTGCGATTCGGTGGCAGGCACCCGCTGGACGCGATGGGTTCCGCCTTCGTACTTCATGCGGGCATAGGCGCCCTTCCCGCGCACCTCGAAGACGACCTCTTTGTAGCCACCAATGCCACTCTCATTCTCGTCCATCACTTCGATGGTCCAGCGTCGAGCGTCGGCATAGCGCAGATACATGCGGAAGAGATCGGCGGCGAAGAGCCCGGCCTCGTCGCCTCCAGCCCCTGCCTGAACCGTGACGATAGCGTTGCGGTCATCCATGATGTCGCGCGGAAGCAACGCCACCTGCACCTCGGTTGTCAGGTCGGCCTCGCGGGCGCGCAGCTCTTCGATTTCTTCGTAGGCAAGCGCGCGCATCTCCTCGTCAAGCCCATCGGTCAGCATCGCCTCGGTGTCGCTTAGTTGCGCCCGCACATCCTGAAGGGCGCGGTACTTTTCCACCACATCAGTGATGCTGGCGTATTCGCGCCCATACCGTTGCAATGCCGCGGGATCGCTGGCTGTTTCAGGATCAGCCATGATCTGTTGCAGTTCTTCGTAGCGCTGTGCGAGCGCATTGAGCTTGCGGTCAAAACCGTCGGAATTCATCATATTCATGGTGTGATAGGTACTCCTGAGCAAGTAGGTAGTGTGATGAGATCGTAGCAAACCATCCACAGCACTACCAGTACACCGTGGTTGCCTGGCATGCGGCGGACAGACAGACGCCCCATCCTTCACCTGCCAGATGTGCTGGGCAGGGGGACGGGGCGCACTCTGATCAGGCGTTAATGCTCGTAATTGGTCTCAATGCTGAGGCGACGCGACCGCTCCTCGGCGAATGCCTGGAGCAGACCAAGCAGCAACGTGCCGAGCATGGCCGCGATCAACACGATCTCCATTGTGCTCAGGCGAATACGCCCCTGCTTATCCATGCCAGAATCCTCTCGTGCGCGGCCTTCACTCGTTGGCCGCTATCAATCATTGCCTACCATTATACAACGTGGAGTCGCCCGCACGCTGGATTTGGTGTCACGCTACTCAGGAGAAATATGGTTCGAGCTGGCGGTAGGTGTTTTCCAGATAGTCGGGCATCACTTTGGTCTCTGCCAGAACGGGCATGAAGTTGGTATCGCCGTTCCAGCGCGGCACCACGTGGAAATGCACATGGTCGGCGATGCCTGCGCCCGCCACGGTTCCCTGATTGATGCCCATGTTGAAGCCGTCGGGATGGATCGCGGCGCGCAGGGCTGCCAGCGACTTCTGCGCAGTGAGCATGATCTCTGTTAGTGTCTCGGCTTCGAGATGCTCGATATCGGGGACGTGGGCATATGGCGCGATCATCAGGTGGCCGTTGTTGTAGGGGAACAGGTTCATTAGCACAAAACAGCGCTCGCCGCGATACAGCACGAGATTCTCTTCATCATGCTCCTGGCTCTGCGCTGGCTTGACGCAGAAGATGCAGCCCTGCTCGTTCTCGGCGTTCGCATCAATATAGGCCATACGCCAGGGCGCCCACAGGTGTTCCATCTCGCTTTGCCTCCGTCTTACACATCAGTGGGCCACGTCCGCGACGCTCAATGTCCGCCCAGTGAAAACGGACCCAGGAAGCCTATCAGAAAGAAAATGATGAACAGGACTGCGCTCACAACCAGCACAGCTCCCAATCCCACACTGCGCGCGCTAACATTCTCACCCTTATGGTAGATCGGCGCTGGACCTCTCCCTGCCTCATGATACAGCGGCGGAGTGGGCCAGGGTCGTGCGGGCAAACGCAGGCGTGGCGCGACGGCGAGGTCGGCCTCATTGGCGGCGCGCGTGACGGCGCCATCCGACTGCTCCGCGAGGTCGATGAGCGGGCTGAAGCGTGAGCCAACCTCATGGCTGCTACGCTCAATCGGTTGCGGCGCCATCACTCCGGCCACGGTTTGTTCGCTTGACCAGCGCGCCTGTTCAGCGGCAACCGCGTGGGCGACCCGAAGCGCCGCGGGCGTATCGGTCGAGAGCGAATGTCTGGTCTCGACAAGCTGCTCGCCGATCTCTTCGAGGGCGCTGGCGAGCGTCGCCACCTCCGCTATAGCATCGCTGGCGTGTGGGGTGATACAGCGAGTGACGAGGCGCGCCAGTTCCCGCGGCACATCGGCGCGTATTTGCCGCGCGCCATGCTCGGTTCCCGCTAGCTCCGCGTTGCTGAGCAACTGACGGAGTAGCAACCCCAGCGCCAGCACATCACCATACGGCGAGCCGTCGGTGAGCAGCGGAAGCAGTTCATCGCCGCCCTCGGCCAGAAAGTAATCGAGATTTGGTGGGAGTCCGAAGTTGTTCACGCGAACCGTTGCCTGGCGGTCAACGAGAATCGCGGTCGGCGTCAGGTCGCCATGCACGACATCACGGTGGTGAGCATAGGCAAGGAGATGCGCGAGCTGGAGTCCCAAGTTGACGGCGCGCTCGCTCGGCACACCCTGACGCAGGTAGCGTGAGAGCGCCTGGCCATGGACGGCTTCTTGGACGAGCAAGAGCCAGCCATCTTCGTAAAAAGCGTCGTAGAAGGCGATGGTGGCGGGGTGGGTCAGTGCGCTGGTGGCGCGCATAGCCTCGGTATAGACCTCAACAAATTCCGGTGGAATGGCTTTGACGATCACCGGACGGCGCAGCATCATGTCGTCGCCACGGACGATTCGGCTGAGCGCGCCGGGCGCCAGCTCGTCGGACAACGTGTATCGTCGCGCGAGTTGCCGTCCGCTCAATTGCATGTCTGAGCCTGTCGCGATATTGCCTGCCACAACTACCCGCCCTTGCATACTGGCTGCCCTGCTCAGTCACTCCGCCTCTCTGCGCTCGCCTGCGCCGTACTGCATTATGACACCTCCGCACGCGACCGGCTATACTTTTGCGCCAGAATAGGACTCCCCCGTTCCAGGCGAAGAAGCCCTCACCGATGGCGCCGCTGGTGAGATGGTAGCAGGCACGCGCCCATGAGCGCCGCACGCTGGCCGAGTGTTCCGGATAGTAAATCAGGTGTAGGTCGCCATGAGCCACAGAGTATCGCCAGCCGGTCGCGCAGTGGCTGGCAGAACCCATCGCCCGCCTCGGCGGGTGGGCCGCCCAGAATGATAACATCTGGATCGAGTGCGGCGACAAGATTGACCAGCGCCACCGCTAGCGCATCCCAGGCGCGTTCGAGCACCGTCCGTGCCGAAGGGTCGCCCTCTTCGGCCAGCTGCACCACCTGGCGTACGGTCATCGCCTCCGCCCGGCCACCAGAGACGCGCAGCATGGCCGCTGTGCTCTCGTCTGACCCGGAGGCCAGCCCAATCGTCGCGCGGACGATGGATTGCGCGGAGGCGATGGGGTCGAGGTGGCCGCTCTGGCCGCAGGCGCAGCGCGGGCCATCTGGGCTGACCACCCAATGCGCGAGTTTTCCGGCGCGACCGCTGGCTCCGGCGAAGATGACGCCTTCGTCGATCAGCGCGCTGGCAATCGTCCTGCCGCTATGGATGTAGAGAGCTACTCGATGGCGCTGGCCAGCGCCCGATATCGCCTCCGCCAGCCCGGCAGCTGCAACCGCAGGCGACAAGAAGACAGGTATCTGCCAACGGCTAGCAAGACGCTCCGCTAGCGGGAAGTTATCCCATCCCTCTGTATGCGGCATACCACGGGTTACGCCGCGCGTGGGGTCAACATCACCCCATACCGCTACGCCAAGGGATTCGGGTTGCGGATGAGCTGCGGCATCATCGCGGATCACCTCGGCGAGCAGGTCGTTGAGAGCGGCAATTGCCTCGTCAGGAGAGGGCGGCGCAGCGAGGCGACGGTGGTGGATCGTGCCACTGGCGGCATGTTTCGCGGTCAACCGCGTTCCACTATCGGCGACCTCAATGCCAATCGTGTTGTTGCCCTCGGTGGTGTTATGCGGCGGCGGATTCCCCATCAGACCAGCCTCCGGGTAAGTCGCGTGCTGTCTGGAACAGCGTCACGTATCGGCGAGCGCTTTCACTCTAGCCCTTATATTGTGTCTGTACAGATATGGCGAGCGCCTCCGCGAACGCGAACACTCGCAAGCATAACATAGGGGAAGACGTTCATGGCAGATGTGACAACGCCACCTGCTGACCGATTGCCAGATGAGGTCGATGCGGCTCTCACCGCGCGCGGAATTGAGGTGCGCGACGAGGTGGGCCTACGGCTGGCGCTGGAAGAACATCTGAAGGGATACACACTCTACCGGCTTACTCCCGCTGCCGCGCGTCGCTGGAAGTGCCGATATCGGATCATGTTCGAGGCGACGTATTTCGACTGCCAGACCGTCGCCGAGGCATACGCACGGGCGCTCGTGGCGTCGTTGCCCGCGTCTTCATGAACATCGCATGACATTCGTGTGACATTACAGTACAAGGCGTGCCGTTGAGTGTCGTTATGGGCATCGGCGCTCTTCCTGGCTGCTGTTCCTCTGAGGCATATGTGTCATAATAGGGGATACCCCTCGACGGGAACGCTCCCGTGGGTG
>JAICKD010000198.1 GCA_025928125.1 Ktedonobacterales bacterium | reverse complement strand
GGTCACTCCGTGAACCAGGACAGATACGAGTACCACGACCCCGGTAATCGCCAGTAGACTGGTCGCCTGTGGAGCGCCAGCCGATACCACGAGCAGCGCCAGTAACAACGCCGAGAGGCCGCGCGGACCAAACCAGGCGATAAATGCACGGGCGATAGGACTCATTTTGGCGTGCAGCAAGACCAATCCCATCGCCCCTGGGCGCACGATGAAGATGGCGATGATGGCGAAGACTAGCGCGAGGCCAAAACTTATCGTTCCAAATAGCGGCCCCAGTATCGCGCCAAAAAGTATGAAAGCCAGGAGCATCGCCATCTCGGCGGTTACCTCGCCGTAGTCCATGAAGCAGTCGCAGAGCGTGACATCAAAGAGCGCCACGGCCAGCCCGGCAAAGAAGGCGGCAAGGAATCCATCACCACCGAGCGCTTGTGCGGCGGAATAGGAGTCAAGCACCAGCCAAATGCCATACAGCGCCTGATATTCGCGACTGATCGAATAGCGCTCGTCTGCCTTACCCATCAGCCACGCGCCGATACCGCCAACCGCAATCCCTATGATGGGGCTGAGTACGAGCAACCGCGCGAGAAAGCCGATCCAGTGGCCAGCGCCGCCACCTCCATCCAGCATGATCTGAATGGCTATCAGAACAATCGGCAGCACGATGATATCATTGGTGCCAGCCTCTATGGTGAGCGTCCGCCGTACCGAGCGGGGAATGCGCTCATCGCGCACGACATCACGCAGCACGATAGGATCAGTCGAAGCCAGCACAGCGCCAAGCAGTAACGACTGAATGGGCGATGTGTGCAACAGCAGACCAGCAGCAACCGAGATGCCCGCGATGGTGAGCAAGGTTCCCGGCCCAAGATCGAGCAGCGGGATGCGCCACTCACGCCGTAGTTCGTCAACATCGAAACGCGCGGCATCCAGAAACAGCACAAGCGCCAGATTGAGAGCCGCAACAGCCTCCAGCGCGGGATCAGTCGGAGTAACCTTGATGAGTCCGAGCGCGCCTGGCCCAAGGATCAGGCCGAGCGCCAGAAAAATGATTGGCAGCGAGAGTGGAGCGCGGTCAACGATGCCCGAGGCCAGCGCAGCTACGGTCAGTACAATGGCGAGAATCGCGAACCATAATGCCACCGGCTCCACGGGCAAGCTCCCTGCTGATTATCGTCGAGGCCACTTACTATTTCGTCTCAGGCGCACGACCACTGTTGCTGCCACCGCCCGGCGCATCTGGTAACCGGGTACGCTCGGCGAATGCCACAAAGTAGGCGATTGAGTGCGGGTTACTCATCGAGTCGGGGTTCGCAACCCGTCCCGCGTCCGCGCCGAGCAGGATCTTCTTGATCGGAAGTTCCAGCTTTTTGCCGCTCAGCGTCCGTGGTACCTCGTCGATGATGAAGATATCGTTGGGAACGTAGCGCGCCGAGAGGGCGGTGCGTATACGCTCGGCTACTCGGGCCTTAAGCGCGTCGTTCAGTTCAGCGCCAGGAGCGAGCACAACGAAGAGCGGCATATATGATGGTCGTCCGAGATACTCGAGATCGACGACCAGACTATCGAGGATCTCCGGCAGGTCTTCCACCACACGATAGATCTCGCTAGTTCCCATGCGGATGCCCATACGGTTGATAGTCGCGTCGGAGCGTCCGTAAATGATGACCCCGCCAGATGGGGTGATCTTGACCCAGTCGCCATGGCGCCAGACGCCCGGAAACGTCTCGAAGTAGCTCTCCCGATAACGCTGGTTATTACTATCGTTCCAGAAATAAATGGGCATCGAAGGCATCGGCTCTGTGATAACGAGTTCGCCAACTTCATTCTCGACGGGCTTGCCGGACTCGTCGAACGCATAGACGGCGCAACCCAGGCAGCGACACTGAATCTCTCCCGCGCGCACCGGCAAAATTGGACATCCGGCTACGAACCCCGAACAGACATCCGTCCCACCACTAACAGAGGCCAGCCAGATATCGGGCTTGACATGCTCGTAGACCCACTGGAACCCATCAATCGAAAGTGGCGAACCCGTTGAGCCTAAGCCCTTGAGTTTGTCAAGGCGGAAGGAGCCTCCTGGCTCAATCTGCCCCTTCATAAGCGATCCGATGTAGGCCGCGCTCGCGCCGAAGAATGTCATCTCGGACTCTTCGGCAAATGACCAGAGCGCTCCGAGGTCGGGATATCCCGGACTACCGTCGTAGAGCAGCACCGTGCAGCCTACGAGCAGTCCGCCGATGAGCAGATTCCACATCATCCAGCCGGTCGTGGAGAACCAGAAGAATCGGTCGTCTGGCTCAAGGTTCATATGCAGCGCGAGCGATTTCAGATGTTCGAGCACGATTCCGCCATGGCCCTGCACGATAGGTTTTGGCAGGCCGGTTGTGCCTGACGAGTAGAGTACCCATAGCGGTGCGTCGAACGCCACTTGCTCGAAGGTGAGCGCGCCGCCGTCGTAGGCCAGCGCGTCGCCCCACGAAATTGCGTCGATAAATTCACTCGCGGATGCCTGCTCATTGAGATAAGGCACCAGCACGAGATGTTCGAGCGAAGGGAGGGCGCTCTGCAGCTCATGCACCACCTGGCGGCGATCAAACGGCTTGCCATTGTACTGATAGCCATCGACCGCGACCAGCGCCTTCGGCTCGATCTGTCGGAAACGATCGACGACGCTAGCCGTACCCATATCGGGCGAGCAGCTGGACCAGACAGCGCCCAGGCTTGCACACGCTAGAAAGGTTACAAGTGTCTGGGGAATATTTGGCATATAGCCGACGACGCGATCACCGGGTCGCACACCCATCGAGCGGAGCGTCCCGGCGACTGAGGCTACTTCATGTCTCAATTTATCCCACGAAATTTCGGTCATTGGCTGGCGCTCAGAGCGGAAGATCAGCGCAGGCCTATCTGATGAGATGTGCTGAAATACCTGCTCGGCGTAGTTGAGGCGCGCGCCGGGAAACCACTGGGCGCCTGGCATCTCGCGGTCTCCAAGGACAGCCGAATAGGGGCTTGAAGATGTTACCTCGAAGAACTGCCAGATCGACTCCCAGAAATCGTCAAGGTGTGAGATAGACCATTCCCAAAGCGCATCGTACGTGTCAAAATGGAGCGTCCTATGTTCTTCCAGCCAGCGCATGTAGCGCGTCATCGCGCTGCTCCGCCGTACGGAGTCGGACGGTTCCCATAGAATATCTCCCTCTGCGACCATCGCTTTCCTGACCTCCTACTGCGATCCTCTGTTCCTGTCTGATGCTTCTGACTGCTGTTTGTAGTACTTGACTATACGAAGCACAAATCAGATTGCGCTTTACGTTGCGAGCGTCACAAGGAATGTCCGTATCTCGAACGGGCCGAACATACATGACCAGCCGTGCGCATCCACCACTGGCGCATCGTGCGATGCTGCGGGAGAGGCTATCCACAATGGATGGGCTGGGCTACTCTCCGGCGCGAGCGCCCGCTCCAGAAGATCGCACTCGACGACATTCGCAACCGACAACGCCGAGTGAATATGCGCTCGTGCGCGATTACCGAAGGCTTCGTAAAGGCGTACAATGATACCTTCACCGTCTTGCGAACGCTTGATCGCCTCTATGACGACATTGTCGAGATCCACTGTAAAGATGGCGGCTGGTGGTAGTTGTATTCCAGTCACCGCGTGATCGCCATCATCACCTGTGGATTCCTGAGCGGCAGTAAGCGTCACCAACGGGCGATTCAACGCATAGGCCGCAGCTACTGTGCCACCTGAACGCCATTCGCCGATGTGCGGATGCAGGCTGTACGTCACCTCGTGCGCCCCCTGATCGGCCTGCGGATCGGGAAACGTTGGCGACCGCAATAATGTCAGCCCCAGGTGGCCAGTTCCGACATCATGGCCGTAGCGACCGTCGTTGAGCAGGCTCACACCGTAGTCGCCCTCAGACATATCAATCCATCGATGCGCTGGTATTTCGAATCGCGCCTGTTCCCAACTGGTGTTACGATCCACTGGACGCTCGATGGAGCCGTACTGGGTCTCGCAGGCCACGTGGGTCGCGCGGATGTCGACATCGAAGCCCGCCTTCAGCAACACATGTTGCTCGTGCCAGTCAATATGTGTCTCGAAGTCGATGCGTGGATTGGCGCGATAGAGAACAATCCGCTGCGTAAGCGTGCTCGTGCGGAATCTGCGCTCGACATGCGCTACCGCGCGTAGCGGCCCATGCTCGACCAGCGTCACCGAGATGGTCTCCAGCGGATAGGGCTTGCGCACGTAATAGGCATCGATATCCCAGGCGTCGAACTCGCGCGGCAGGTCTTCATACGCGGTCAACACGTTCGCACGCTCGCCAGCTGGAATAACTTCCCGCCCATCCCTGCCAGCCACCCGATAGTCGCGCAGAGAGACGATCTCCCCGGCTGCATTCAATCGAACCGTAAAGAATGCGTTCTTGAGCCAGATGCCTGTGCCGTCTTCTCCCACCTCTACATCTTGAGACAGTGGCTCTGGAAGCACGCTACCTGGCTCGGTTGGATCGCGAAACCACTCGACCGCCAAAAGCCCGCGTCCGGGAATGTTTGGCAACTCGACCAGCAATGTAGGCGCATCATCTGTAGCGGCACGCTGAGTTGAAAGGCGTCTACCCGCCGCATAGGGACAGCTACCATCCTCCGGATCGGGGAGCGCCAGCAGCTCTGTGCGCGCGAACGGCAACGGGTTGAGCGCCACGACAGCGTCATGCGGCACATCACCTACCAGCCTGTTCAGTGAGTTTGCCGTGAAATGTTGGAGCTTCTCAGCGAGTTCCGTGAGAGCCAGCCGCGCATCCCAGTAGACCGTCGCGATGGACGACCCTGGCAGAATATCGTGGAATTCGTGCATGAGCAGCGTGCGCCATGCGTCATCAAGCACGACATGGTGATCTGGCGCCTGTGCGGGATCGAGTGACCAGTTCCAGGCGTCGAGCCATTCCGCCATTAGCAGCGCGCCTTCGAGTTGGCGGTGCACCCGCTTCAGCCAGCTTTGCGTCGTGTATGTGCCACGATGATACTCGAGATACAGATCGCCGTCCCAAGATGGCGTGTCAGGATTCTTATCGACAGCCGCGAGTAAGCGCTCGAAATACTCATCAGCGCGCCCCAGACGAAGCTCGGGCATGCCGGGAAGCCGCTGCATGGCGCGCGCCTGCTCAAGATGCTGGCGCGTCGGCCCGGCACCGCCATCGCCATGGCCGAACGCAAGCAGGGTTTCGCGGTTGAGCGCCTTCTGGCGATAGCGCTCCCAGACTCCTCGCACCGCCTCAACATTGAGTGAGCCATTGTAGGTGTCCATATTGGCAAACAACGCGGGCGCACCGAGGGTTGGGGTCGTAATGAAATGTGCGAGCACCGTGCTCCCATCGATGCCGCGCCAGTGAAAGGTATCGGCGGGGATGCGGTTGGTCTCGCTCCAGCTCATCTTGGTCGTCATGAAAACAGGAATGCCAGCCCGAAGCATGATTTGAGGCAACGCAGCGGAATAGCCAAATGCGTCGGGCAGCCAGAGTGCGGTGTACTCGCGCCCAAACTCCTCCCGCAAAAACCGCTGCCCGTAGAGAATCTGCCGAACCAGCGACTCTCCCGAGACCAGATTGCAGTCCGATTCGACCCACATCGCTCCAGCCGCCTCAAATCGCCCTTCCTCGATACGCGAACGTACCCGCTCATAGAGCGCCGGATAGTCGTCTTTGAGCCAGGCAAAGACCTGCGGCGTTGTATGTAGAAAGACATATTCGGGGTATACATCCATCAACGCGGTTGCGATAGAGAATGTGCGCGCGGCCTTCTCGCGGGTATGGCGGGTCTGCCAGAGCCAGGCAACATCCAGGTGACCATGCCCAACCGCTGTGACAACTGGGCGGCTTGCTGGCTGATAACGCTGCGAGAGTTCGCGCAAGTCGGCATCGAGTTGGGCAAATGCCACGCGAATAGAAGGATAGAATTGGGCCGGAGACAGGTTCACTCTATCATAGGCGGCATCCAGCGCCGATGCCAGAGCATAACAGAGCGGATCGCGCTCATCAAGCGTATCGACCAAGTCAGCGCCAGCGCTGAGCAGATGATAGAACCGCTCAGTTGGCCGATCCAATAGCGCGATCTCCGCTGACTCGATTCGGTGATCGTCTGGCAGCATGCCACTCCACGCGCGGACGTCAAATGTCAATCCGCCGCTACTGATATCGTCGGCACTGAGCAACACATCCGCATGATGGCGATTGATGCCCTGCTGCAGCCGCCCATTGACATAGAGCAACCCCTCGGGCCAGCCGAATTCACTTCCGCGGCCAAGCAGCAGTCGCAGCACTACCGCTTGCTCCCCCTCGTCGAGCTGAGCGAGCCATGCATCGGGCGCCTCGATCACTGCATGAAACCATG
>JAICKD010000238.1 GCA_025928125.1 Ktedonobacterales bacterium | reverse complement strand
CCCGCGACTCCCAGGTTTCTTCGCAGATGGCGTGCCGGGCTTCGCCGATGCTGATTTCTGGCTCGCTGGTCGGGCGGTTCGCGACGCTGTCTTAGCGCCCGTCGTCCTTGCCGCGCTGGTTGACGCGGGAGCGTTTCGGGTTGCGGGCGCGCTCGCTGATGGGCGGGCAGGTGCGCTCTCTGGCGCATCTGGCGACGCGCTGGCTCCGGGTGTCTCCACTGGAACAATGGTGTCGGCAGTATCAGCAGGCTCCGCTGGCTCGATAACTTCGGCAACGGCGGGCGCTTCCGGTTCTTGCGCGGCTGCTTCATCGGCGGTAGCGGCTGGTCCCTCTGCCTCCAATGCCGGGTGTTTTTCCTCGACCTGCGGCAGCTGGCGTGTCGGTGCGGTCGCCAGCCAGTCCAGCAGCGCCTCGGTGAACATCGCGGGCTGGTCCTCGAAGACCGCCTCCCCGGCGCTCGTCAGCACATCCAGATCGGCGTGCGGATTGAGGACAGCCAGATCCTCCATCATCTCAACGGGATGCGCCGGGTCTTCATCGCCGCTCAAGATCAGGACCGGCGGCTGAAGTAGCGGGAAGATGTTCTGGATGGGCAGGTCAAGCTCACCCGTCATCAACGCCAACTGCGCGTGCTGGCCGCCAAACTGGTGGGCGCTGGCATAGAGATGCTCGACCGTCTCTTCGTTGGCGATCCCGTCGCCTGTGAGCGCGCTCCGCTGGCGGGCCAGGCGCCGCAGCAACGGTTTTGTGCTGAGAAACGCATACGGCACCAGCCCCAGCGAGACCCGCTGCGCCGCGCGCGCGAGCAACTGCGTGGGTCGCGGATCGAGATCGACTCCGGCCTCGACATCCGGTGAGATCAGCACCAGCCGACTGACCAGATCGGGGGCGTCGGCGGTGATGCGCGCGGCGATGTTCGCGGCGCGTCCGTGGCCCACGATGACGGCGGGACGCCCAACGACATCGCGCAGGAAGCCGATCAGCATGTTGGCGTAAAACTCGCCCGTATAGGCCAGCGACGGATGCTCCGACATCCCAAAGCCGAGCCAGTCGGGCGCGTAGACACGCCAGGTCGGCGTGAGCCGGGGAAAGATATGGCGATACTCAAAGTTGGACGCGCCGAGGTAGAAGTCGTGCAGCAGCAGCATGGGTTCGGCGGACTCGGCGCCAGCGACGTTATAGTAGAGATCGCCGCCGTGTTTGCGGTCAATGCGCGCCCCGCCTGGAAGCGCGCTCTGCAACGGCTGCGGCGTCTCCAGAATGTGTCGCGCGGTGATGATCAGCGCGCCACCAGCGGCGCCAAGGCCCGCCAGCATGATACCACGCCGCAGCCAGCGAATCGGTCGCATACCTTCATCCTCCCAACACCCTCCGCCAGACGCGCATCGAGCCAGAGTCACATCCCGCTCTGGTGAAATATGGTGGCGTCTCGGCGATCAGGCCATGCATCGGTCGCGCAGGCGCGGAACCCAGGCGCGCGACCGTGGATCTTGTTCGCGTATCGTGTTCGCGTATTCAGACGAACGATACATCTCCTCTAGCCAATAGCATGCCACATTCTCGCGGCGGGGTAGTACGTGCGGCTCTTCGGGATTGAACGCCCTTACTCGCTGGCGACGCGCTCGCGGCCCAATTCCTCAGCCGGAGGAGCCGCTTCGGCGTTGGTGTCGGCGGGCGGAGTTGTCTTGAACGCGCCCGGCGCGAACATGCGCGCGACCTGGGGCAGCAGCAGCGCGACGGCGCCCGCGAGAAAGATGCCGCCCACCATGAGGAAGGGGAGGCCGCGATACAGCCCGTAGATGAACCCGGAGACGGTCGCGACGACGAACGCGCTGCCAGTCCCCGCCGCGCTATAGGTGGCCTGGATGCGTCCGCGCAGGCTGGGAGGAGTGGCGTCGGCGAGCAGCCCGTCGGTGGCGGTGCGGGCGAAGGCGGCGGCGACGCCCTCCGGCACGGAGAGGATCACCAGCCAGATCGGGTTGATGGGCAGGCCATAGATGACAAAGAGGACGCCGCACACGGATAGGCCAAACAGCACATACCAGTACCGTCCGTGGCGGTCTGCCATCCGCCCCGCGATGGGCGCGAGCAGAATGATGGGGATGGCGAACGTCGTGAACGAGAGGCCAATGACCAGCGGCGACGCTCCCAGATCGGCCATGTAGATCGTCCAGACGGCGGCGCCCACACCCTGGGTCGTCGCAAGGATGATTTGCACGCTATAGGCGAGCAGCAGCGGGCGCGTGAAGAGTTGCGCCGTTACCGCGCGCGCCGCCGTCTCACTGGAATAGACCGTGGCGCGGCGCGGCAGGAAGAACCACGCCAGCACGGCGCCCGCCGCCAGTGGGACGCTCGCTACCAGAAACGCCTGATGATAGCCGACGGCGCTCGCCAGCAGCAGTCCGAATGTCGGGCCGAGCAGAATGCCGACCGTCTGGGCCGCGCTCATCAGGCCAAGCGTCTCCGCCTGACGCGCGGGCGGCGCGAGGGTGTTGGCGAGGGCGCGCGCGGGCGGCAGGATGCCCACGACGGCGATGCCTTCGAGGCCGCGCAGGGCGATCAGCAGGACAGGGTTCTCGATGGGGATGTAGGCCAGCACCAGCAGGGTATGGATCACCAGCCCGGCAAAGAGGACGTAGCCATGTCCCAGGCGGTCCGAGAGCCTGCCGATGGGTGGCGCGGCGAAGAAGCCGGTGAGCAGTGCCGCCGACGCCATCAGGCCGATCTCGCCACTCGTCGCGCCGACCTCGCGCCCATAGAGCGCGCGCAGCGGCACGATAAAGCCGACGCCCAGAAAAGACGTGCCGACGACGAAGACGAGCAGCAGAATCGCTGGCGTATAGACACCGCCGCTGGCAGACCGCTGGCGGAGAGCGCGAAGCATGGAATGACCGCTTTCAGGATGGTAGAAAAAAGCCAGGGTCTGACATAAGCCACGCCGTTTCAACGGCGGCGGTGACACGGGTGTGCCTTGACCTCTTGCTTCCTACTCTTCAGCCGAATATACTGTTTGGTAGCGGCAGTTTCTTATTGGGACGCTCTCCGTTAGACCGGGTGCAAGACCGTTCCGCTGCCACTCGTTGTCGCACAGGGCCGGGCAGGCCCGTCGCGTAAAGGGTTCCGGTACTCGCGGGTTGCGACGCCTGATGCGAGTTCCCCGCCGGTCGCGAGTATCCATCGGGCTTCAGCCCATGTGGAGTGTCAAGACAGGCCAAAGTGTATCATAGACATGATACGTGGGGAGATAACAGTAACACCAGGCAGAAAAGTGATGGGAATTCGGGGTAGCAGCCAGCCAGTCAGAGCCCCTGCGCCCAGACGCCGCATCTCCGCCAGACACGCAGCATCCAGAGGCCGAGCGCGAACTCGACCACGCTCGTCGCCATGCGTAGCAGCACATACCACGTCGGCTGCTGGATGGGAATGACGCCCATCAGCTGGAGGATGCCTGCTGGTATCTCCAGGGCCGAGGCGAGAAAGGCAAGCATCGTCACCCAGAAGACCCAGCGCCAGCCGCGTAGCACACCATACACTCCCATCGCCACGAAGAGGAGAATCGCTACGAAAAAGAGGTTGATCGCCAGGGGATGGGTATCGGTTGGCTGCGCTGTTAGCTGCAAGGTGTCCAGGTAGATGGAGGGCGCGACGAGATAAAGGATCACCAGCAGGGCGATCATCGAAGAGAAGAAGGCGATGATGGCGCCCTGAAGCATGCGCCGTGTGCGCGGGCAGCCATCGTGACTGGCCCTCGTTATCGGATTACTACACATATCCGCCCCTTTGCTTAGCGTTCTAACATGCATTGCATCATACTGCCACGCGACATGTGCCAACGGCGCCCTGATAGTCCAATAACTTGACCCCGGCGCATTTTCATGTTAATGTAATTGACATGAAAGTCAGCCAAACCGAAACAGCGGGCAAACGCCCCTATCGTATGAGTACGCGCGCAACGGCGGCTGCGGCGACTGGCCAGCGCATCCTTCAGGCATTCTTAGACCTCTACATGGTGTATTGGCTAGAGGATCTGACGCTGGACGAGGTGGCGGCGCGGGCGGGTGTCTCCGTCCAGACCGTCCTGCGTCGATACAGATCGAAGGCAGGACTGATCCAGGCAGCGGGCGAATCGCTCTATCAGCAAGTCAGCGACCAGCGCAATCAGGCGCCCGTCGGAGATATTGCGGGCGCTGTGGCAAACCTTATGGACCACTATGAGGCCGTTGGCGACCTGACCATCCGCACGCTTGCCCAGGAGCAGCGACACGAGGCGCTCCGTACGTTCGCCGAGCGGGGTCGCGCGTTGCACCGCGCCTGGGTCGAGACGGCTTTTAGCCCACATCTCGAGGGCCTTTCTGTGGGCAAACGAGGCGCCACACTCGCCAAGCTAGTCGTCGTTACTGACCTGTATGCCTGGAAGTTGTTACGGCGGGATATGGGATTCGAGCGCGAACAGACTGAGCGCTATGTGGTGGACATGGTATCCGCCATGATCGAGCGGAAGCACTAGGAGCGAGACCATGGAGCATGCGATTCACCAGCCGATTCACTACCTCTTTGTCCTTTGGGATGGCGGCGGCAATGTCCCACCACAGCTCGCGTTGGCTCGACGCCTGACCGAGCGCGGCCACCACGTCAGAATACTCGCGCCACGCATCCTGCGATCGCGCATCGAAGCCGCGGGCTGCCAGTTTGTTCGGTTGCATGAAACGCCGGAACACGATAGTAGCTCGCGTACCGAAGACCTGCTACGGGACTGGGAAGCGCGGACACCTTTGACCGCGGCTGGTTTAGTGCGTGACCACCTCATCTTTGGCACGGCGTCTGGCTACGCCAGCGATGTCACGACTGCTATTGCAGATGAGCGCCCGGATGTAGTGGTAACCGATTACCTGTTGCTGGGCGGCTACATCGCGGCAGAGCGTGCTGGCATCCCCCTGGCCGCGCTGGTCCACACCGTTTATCCACTTCCCGCCCCGGGACTGCCACCCTATGGCATGGGTTTTCAGCCCGCGAAAGGTGTGCCTAGCCGGGTGCGCGATACGCTGTTCGCGCCCGTCTTCCGTCGCTTCTATAATGCTCGCCTGAAAAACCTGAACGGCGTACGCGCTACAACGGGCTTGCAGCCGCTCACCTCCGTCTTCGAGCAATTTGCGCGCGCCAACCGGCTGCTCGTCTTGACCAGCCAGGCATTCGACTTCCCGGCAGACTCCCTGCCTGCCAACGTGCGCTACGTCGGCCCCCAGCTCGACGACCCCGCCTGGCTTGCGCCGTGGAAGCCTGTGCCATCAGGAGACAGTAATCTGCCACTCGTGCTGGTCAGCCTCAGCACCACCTATCAGCAACAGGCAGACGTGGTACAGCGGGTTGTAGCGGCTTTGGCCGACTTACCCGTTCGAGGGTTGGTGACACTTGGCCCCGCGCTCGATGGCAAACAGTTCACATTGCCACCCAATGTGCGCGCGGAACCATACGCTCCTCATATCCTGATCTGCCCCCATGCTGACCTTATTGTCACCCACGGCGGCCATGGCACGGTCATCACCGCGCTGAACGCTGGCGTGCCGCTCATCTGTCTGCCGATGGGTAGAGATCAGGGAGACAATGCCGCCCGCGTGGTCTGGCGCGGCGCTGGCGTACGCCGTTCGAGCAAAGCGGATGCGACAACGCTACGCCAGGCGATTCAGCACGTGCTGGGAGAGCCGCGTTTCCGCGAGGGCGCCCGCCGAATTGCCAGCGGTATCGCACTCGACGGTGGGCCAGCTCAAGCTATCGCTGAACTGGAAGGTCTGGCATCTCCGCTGGTTCTGGCATCTGAGTGAGATCCTCAGTCATGTGGAGGATGAGGCATGCGCCTCCATCCTGGCCTTGAGGCGGCGTGTCGCCTCCTCCGACTCCGACTGGATGCGGCGGCGCAGGATGAGTGTATCGAGCACGGCGAAGAGCGCGTTGATCGTGGGGTAGAT
>JAICKD010000736.1 GCA_025928125.1 Ktedonobacterales bacterium | reverse complement strand
TTCTCGACCGCCAGCGATGGCCAGACGAGTGTGGAGATCAACGTGCTGCAGGGCGAGCGCGAGCTGGCGAAGGACAACCGGTCGCTGGGCCGCTTCATCCTCGACGGCATCCCGCCCGCGCCGCGTGGCGTGCCGCAGGTTGAGGTGCAGTTCGACATCGACGCCAACGGTATCGTCAACGTCCGCGCCCACGATAAGGGTACCGGACGCGAGCAGCGCATCACCATCCAGGCGTCGAGCGGACTTTCCAAGGACGAGGTCGAGCGCATGGTGCATGACGCCGAGTCGCATGCCGAGGACGACCGCCGCCGCCGCGAGGAGGTGGAGGTGCGTAACGAGGCCGACAACGCCGCCTACACAGCAGAGAAGACGCTGCGCGACCTGGGCGACCGCATCCCCGCCGATCTCAAGTCCGATGTGGACACGAAGATCGCGGACGTGCGCGCGGCTCTGGGTACCGACGACATCGAACGCATGCGCTCCGCCAAGGATGCGCTGCAACAGGCGATGTACAAGGTCAGCGAGCAGATCTACTCAGCTGGCAGCGGTGGCGGCACGGGCGGCGAGGGTCAGCCTACCGATGGCAGCGGCCCAGCCGACGACGACACCGTGGACGCCCAGTTCAAAGAAGAGCCCCAATAGTCGGTTCGTGCCGGTCGCGCTTGGAATCAGGCATGCTATCCGTGTCTGGCCCCGGCGTGGCCGGTGGCTCTATGTCCTGGCGCACGTGACGGTTTATCCCGCGTATGTGCGCCAGGATGTCATTATGATGAGTTTTCTCGACGAGATACCGGGGACTTTCTGGCCGATTGGGTATCATCTAGTGCGATATGCTGTGTTATAGTAGTTGTGCTTTGTGGGCGCCGACCAGGCGGCGCGCCCTGCGTCGCATACGGTGAAGAGGAAGCCGATGGCTGCCAAACGCGATTATTACGAGCTACTGGGCGTCAACAGAAGTGCCTCCGAAGATGAGATCAAGAAGGCGTTTCGTGGGCTGGCGCGAAAATATCATCCCGATGTCAATAAGGAAAAGGGCGCTGAAGAACGCTTCAAAGAGATCAACGAGGCGTACGAGGTGCTGGGCGACGCGCAGAAGCGCCAGGTGTATGACCGCTTCGGCCATGCGGGCGTCTCCGGCGCGGGCGCCGGTGCTGGCGCGGGCGGTAACCCCTTCGAGGGCTTCGGCTTTGGCAGCTTCAATGACCTGTTCGAGCAACTCTTTGCCAATGCCTCCGCTGGCACACGACGCGGCGCGCCCCAGCGTGGCGCTGACCTGAAATATGAGTTGACGCTTTCCTTCGAGGAAGCTGTGCATGGCTGCCAGAAAGAGATCGATATCCCGCGCTGGGAGACCTGCTCCAACTGCCGTGGCAATGGCGCGCAGCCCGGCACGAATACGACGCGCTGCCCGAACTGCCAGGGGACCGGCGAGATCCGTCGCGTGCAGCAGTCGATCTTCGGCCAGTTCGTCAACGTGATGGTCTGCGACCGCTGCCGTGGCGAGGGGCGCATCATCACCACGCCCTGCGAGCGCTGCCACGGCCAGGGGCGCGTGCGCAATGTGCGCCGCGTGCCGGTCAACATTCCCGCCGGGGTGGACGACGGCATTACGGTCAGGGTGACGGGCGAGGGCGAGGCGCCCGCGCGTGGCGGCACACCGGGCAACCTGCTCATCACGCTCAATGTCAAGCCGCACGAGTTCTTCAAGCGTCAGGCCAGCGACATCCTCTTCGAGCTGCCGGTGAGCTTCGCCGATGCGGCGATGGGCGCGGAGGTTGAGGCGCCCACCCTCGACGGCAAAGAAACGCTGAAGATACCCGCTGGCACCCAGAGCGGGCGAACGTTCCGCCTGAAGGGCAAGGGCGTGCCGCTGGTGCATAGCAACTCGCGCGGCGACGAGCTGGTGACGGTCAAGGTGGTCATCCCGCAGAACCTCACCGCGCGGCAGAAAGAGTTGCTGAAAGAGTTCGCCGAGATCGAGCGTCAGCAGAATGAGAAGGGCGCGCACAATCTCTTCGAGCGCGTCTCCGATAAGATCAAGGACGCGCTCCAGTTCGAGTAGCGCCCCGGCAGATGGCTGGCGGTTAAAACCGCGCCTTTATGGCCTGCGGCCACGAAGTCCGCCTGCGCGGACTCCCCAGACCCCGCCCGCATTGGGATGCCCGTCGGCGAGATGGTTCTGGGTGAAACCCGCGCAAGGCAGCCGCGCGAGCCGAGGATACGAGGCGAGAAGCGCGCAAGGGCGCGCGGAGCGGCAGCGGCCCAACGGG
>JAICKD010000609.1 GCA_025928125.1 Ktedonobacterales bacterium | reverse complement strand
CTACTCACGACCACCGGGGTCGATTCGGGCGAACCCCAGACGGTCGCTATGAGCTATTTCGAGGATGGTTCAGATCTCGTGGTCATAGCGTCGAACTACGGGAGTGACCTGCATCCCACCTGGTATCGCAACATGCGAGCACGCCCACTAGTGGGCGTGCAGATCGAAGAGAATCTCCGGGAAATGGTGGCTTCGACAGCCACGTTCTCCGAGCGTGCGCAGCTCCGTGTGCGTCTGGCGACCGAGGACAAGCAATACGGCCGTTACCAGCGGAACACCGCCCGCGAGATACCCATCGTGCTCCTGCGCCCTACCGAACCGGCAGTGACAGGTCAACTTTGATCGCCGTATCCGGGCCAGGAGTTGTGACCGTTGCGGCTGATCTTTGGGCAACATATCCAATCTAACTTGGGCGTATGGAGGGTGACAGCAGTGGCTGATGTCGAGAGGCTGAAGCAGATGGTTGAGGAGGTGCGCCAGCGCGCGCGGGAACGTCAGGAAGCCGAAGACAAACGCTCAGCAGAGAACTTCCAGGCGTGGACAGAGACTGCCCTCTCACTAGCGATGCGTGAGGCTCTGCAACTCACTCCAGGCTGGGATCAGCGGCAACAAATCCCAATGGCGACCTTCGAGCTCGGCAGGGAACGTGGTCGTCTCTACCGAGGCAAAGACCAAAGCGACGAGCTTGGAACTGTGATCGTTACGGACTCCGACGGCCGCGAGACGCTGTCGGCCTCGGTTCATTCGGAAGATGAACTGCTGCTGTTTATCGAGAAGTACTTGTGAGCCAGATGGTACGCCAGATACCAGATAGTGAATCGGCCAAGCGAGGGACGATTTATACCAGCGCTACCTAGTCCTGTTGGCGCCGTACAGGCAAACAACCATGCGCTGACAGGAGGAAAGACCATGTCACGAGGCATGATGCACTGGGAGGGCCGCGATCTGATGATCCCACTGGCTATCTCCATTCGCCATTGGCACACTCCCGATTATGTCGGCGCGGCGGCGCCACGGGCACAACCGATCATTGAGACATATCTGCACGATGCCGCGCGAGACGGATGGCACGCGGATGAACCGACAGATTTCGTCACCTTGTTCAGCCGCTCGCGCGTGCGAACCCGGAACAACTTCTTTCGATGGCAGGTCGATTCTACGACGATTCGGCTGTTGCGCGCCGTCAGGAATGTGTAAAGCGCAGTGAGAGGCAAGGCGTTCAGCCAAGCTGCGGATATGCTATACTGCGAGGTGCAAAGGATTGCTCACGCTAGAGTTCATGATGGACTCAGGACGGCTACGAGAGATCATATCCCGTCGGCAGCGCCTCCTTCACCGCAGGCGTACATCATCGGAAGTGAACGCCTCCTAACAAGGCGCCGGTCGTTGAAATGCGCGTTGCAATGCCCCACCTCTCCTTCTATTGTGCCTGCCTGCAGATGTGCAGCTCGGCACGGCGATACGCGAGGAACGGCCCCTACCGGCGAAGGAGGCCAATATGTTTACACCTGGCGACTACCAGATCGCGGTGACGTACCGCGACAGCAACTACCTGTGGAAAGATCGCGCGGTCGATAGTATGGAGATGACCGAGACCGAGGTAAGCCCAACCGAGCGCGCAGTACACTGCTTCGTCCCTAATTTCTGGGGGCGTTTCTCGCATCCGTCGCGTATTGAACGCGTGATGGTCACGCTGCAAGGCCGCACCTTCAGATTACCCTGGCGAGCGGCGTTGAATTTGGCTGCTCCTTCGGTGTTGTCGCTGGATATCCTGCTCCACTACGATGACCATGAAATGCCGACCAGCGTGACGTGGAACTGAGCGAATTCCACAGGCCCGGCGCGTGAACCGAGTTACGTGTGCCGAACAAAGACGACGCTTGGGAAGGGTAGGCTTATGTCAGGGGGTCAAACGCTCTATGACCTCGTGGTCGTAGGTTCCTCGGCGGGCGGCATCGAGGCGCTCTCGCGGCTCGTATCCACGCTGCCGACCGATTTCCCCTCCCCACTCGTGCTCGCGCAACACCTCGGCCCCGACAGGCCCAGCCATCTTGCCGACATCCTCGCACGCCAGAGCGCACTGCCAGTGCGCATAGTGGACGAGGGCGCACCGCAAGCCCTGGTGGCTGGGATGGTTTATGTTGTCCCGGCGGATCGCGACGTGGAGATCACTGATCACGCGGTCGTCTTGCAGACGCAGTCAACTGGGCTTCCCAAGCCATCCATTGACTTGCTACTTGCGAGCGCCGCTCAAATCTATGGCGAGCGGTTGATTGCAGTAATTCTCACAGGAACTGGCTCTGATGGCACTGCTGGAGCGCAAGCGGTAAAAGCCGCTGGCGGAACGGTGATCATTGAGAATCCGGATACAGCAAGTTATCCTGCCATGCCTGCCTCTGTGGCGCGATCAAGCGTAGACATGAGCCTGGATTTGGCGCGGATCGGACCGATGCTGTATGACCTGCTAACTGGCGCACATGTGCTCTCCGCGCCCGATGACATCTTACCGACGCTACTTGCGGAGGCACGTGCCTACAGCGGGATCGATTTCTCCCAGTATAAGCAGCCAACGATCCTGAGGCGTCTCCAAAGGCGGATGACAGCAACTGGTACTGGGACTCTGCCTGCGTACGTTGCGTACCTGCATCACCACCCCGAGGAATACACCCAGCTCTCTGCCAGCTTCTTGATCAAGGTTACTGGGTTCTTTCGCGATCGAGCACTCTTTGACTATCTGCGCGAAGAGGTCATGGCTGAAATCGTTTCCCGGGCGCGGAAGCAACGTAAGCGAATCCGCATCTGGTCAGCTGGGTGCGCCAGCGGCGAGGAAGCCTATTCGTTGGCCATTCTCATCGCCGAGCACTTGGGCGATGAATTGGACGACTTCACCGTGCAGATT
>JAICKD010000466.1 GCA_025928125.1 Ktedonobacterales bacterium | reverse complement strand
GTCTCGGGGTCGGGCAAAAGCTCGCTCATCAACGAGATTCTCTACAAGCGGCTGGCACAGCAGCTCAACCGGGCGCACGCCCGGCCCGGCGATCACGATAACATCGAGGGCGTTGAGTATCTGGACAAGGTGATTGATATCGATCAGTCGCCGATTGGACGGACGCCGCGCTCGAACCCGGCGACCTACACCGGCGCGTTCACGCCGATCCGCGAGCTGTTCGCGCAAGTGCCGGAGTCGCGGTTGCGTGGCTACCAGCCGGGGCGCTTCTCGTTCAATGTGAAGGGCGGGCGTTGCGAGGTCTGTAAGGGCGAGGGCATCCTGACGATTGAGATGAACTTCCTGCCAGATGTCTATGTGCCATGCGAGACCTGTAAGGGCAAGCGCTATAACCGCGAGGCGCTGGAGATACATTACAAGGGCAAGTCTATCGCCGATGTGCTGGAGATGACGGTGGCGGAGGCGCTGCCATTCTTCGAGTCGGTGCCATCCATCGCCAACAAGCTGAGCACGCTCAACGATGTCGGCCTGGGCTACATTCGGCTGGGCCAGCCCGCGACGACGCTCTCGGGTGGCGAGGCGCAGCGCATCAAACTGGCGACGGAGCTATCGCGCCGGGCCACCGGGCGGACGATGTATATTCTGGACGAGCCGACGACCGGACTGCACTTCGCCGATGTCGAGCGGTTGCTGGCGGTCTTGCAGCGGCTGGTGGATACCGGCAATACGGTGGTGGTGATCGAGCATAATCTGGATGTCATCAAGGCGGCCGACTGGGTGCTCGACCTTGGGCCAGAGGGCGGCGACCGCGGCGGCGAGCTGCTGGCTGAGGGGACGCCGGAGCAGATCGCTCGCGTGGAGGCGTCCTACACTGGCCACTTCCTGGCGAAGTCGCTCGCCCAGCCAGCTATGCGATAGCCCCGTACACAGGTGTTCCCTGTGGCTTCGTAGATGTAGTGAGAGTGGCTATGGATGACTTGACATCTCCGGCGCACCGTCAGGTCGAACAGGAGCATCCATTGCTCGTTGTGCAGGCTAAGCTCAAGCGTATGGTGATAAGCTCGATAATTGCTGTCGCTGTGCTTGGCGCGCTGGTCCTTATCTTGTTAAGTGGGCCACCGACTGCCCACGGCAAGCCTGATTATCGGGCGAGCGGCATCGTCGCCTTTCTATTGCTCATGCCCATCTCGGTCGCCTTCTTTTTCTGGGCGCGACACGCCTTGAGAACGACCCTGACGGCGACACATCTCTACGTTCGTGAGCCAGGCTGGCGGCTAGTTCGTACAACAAAAATCCCGCTCCGAACGCTCCGGCAGTTTCGCATGGAGAAGCGGTATGTGTCTACCGGACGCGGGGGCTATTACCGGGATTTTCTGGTCATTGTATATGATGCGAGAAAACCGACATTGTCGGAATTTCTGGTAAGGCCAGAGGTTCTTCCCGCGCGTGACTTCTGGATGTTGCTGACCCTCATCAAGAAGCATGCTCCACAGGTCAAGTTCGACGCAGACGTTCGCCGCTTCCTCGATGGATAAATAGGGTGTTCGCTGACCTCGCGCGGAAGCTCCGCAAGCCCTGCGATGCGAATTGCTCAGGAGACGTCGGGCGCGAGTTGGAGGGCGAACCAGAAGATCGCGCCGCCGCCACGGGCGTTGCGCAGGCCGACGCGCCCCTGGTGCTGCTCGATGAGCGTTCGGCTGATGTGCAGCCCGAGTCCCAGGCCGATGCCAGAGCCGCTCAGCACCTGCACCCCCGGCACGCGATAGAATCGCTCCCATACACGCCGCTGCTCGACGGGTGGTACGCCTGGCCCCTCGTCGCGAACCGAGACACGCGCCCAGCCGTCCTTGATGAGCAGGCGCACATGCACAGGTAGATCGCCGCGCGAGTACTTGAGCGCATTGGTCAGATAGTTGGCGACGACCTGCCGGATGCGATCAGCATCAGCCAGCACGATCGGAGCCAGTCGCGATGCGCGTGGCAGTTGTAGAAGGATCGCGCGCCCCGGCGCTATCTGGCGCTGCTCCTCGACCACGTCGCGCACAATAGCGGTGAGATTGCACGGCGCCATCCGCAGCTGGAGCTTGCCCGCGCGAATGCGTGAGACATCGAGCAGGTCAACGATCAGCCGACTGAGGCGGTCCATATGGGCCTCGGTCCGCTCCAGCAGCCCCTGGATGTAGGTCAGCGCATCGCTTGTTGCCTCATCGGTTGGCCCCGACTGAGCAATGAACTCTCGCAGTGTGTCCAGCGCCAAGGTGGTGGTGAGCATGCCGTTGGTGACAGGCGTTTTCAGTTCGTGCGCCGCGACGCTCAGGAACTCATCCATGCGCCGGGCCGTTTCAGCCAGCGCCAGGGCATTGGCGCGGGCGATCTCGCGGTCCCGCGCCAGCCGCTCGCGCTCGATAATCTGCGCGGCAAGCTTGGCGACCGCGCCCGCCATCGCAAACTCATCCGCCGTCGGTTGCCGCGTCGTCGCGCCATAATCGAGCGACATCTCCCCCAGATGGCGGCCGCCCACACGGAGCGGGATGACGACGAGCGTGCGCGACCCAAAGGGATTCGGCCAGCGATTGAACGGCGGTTGCGTCCGGTCAATGGCAATCATCTCGCCCGCTTTGAGCCGCTCGATCAGCGCGGGGGTGAGAAAATCGCTCATCCGCCCGGCCCGCGGCCAGTTGGCCTGCCAGATGCGATCCTGCTCCACAGACACGCTTGCCATCGCCGCAACGTGCATCTCACCTGTTTCTGGCTCCATAGCAACGATGGCGACCCGCTCACACCCCATAACGGCTCGCGTCAGCACGGCCAGTTGTCTCGCCACGCTATTGGGTGTGTCTGGCAGGTCAGCCGATGCGCCTTCCGCCTCATCCTGCCCGCTTGCGACCAGCGCCTCAGCCATCGCCATCAACGCGCTGAGCGCCTCATGTGTCTGGCGCTCCTGCCAGCGACGCTCCGTGACATCGCGCCCGATCAGCACCCCACCGACGACATTCCCATCCGTGTCGCGTATTGGCGCCCCACTGACGTTCATGATGACTTCCTGGCCCTCGTGCGAGCGGATGATGAGGTCTATCGCGTTGGCGCCGCGCATCACCTCGCCCCCAAGTATTCGCCTGGTGGGACGCTGGTCGTCGGCAAGAGTCTGTCCCGAGTCATCCAGATAGGTGACGAAGCGATTCCGCTCGTCGAGCGTTTCGGCTGCGATGCCGGGCGGCATCTGCGCTTCCAAGAGCAAGGACGCCGCGCCATTGGTCTGCAAGATGCGCCCATCACGGTCGTAGACGAGCACGGCGTCCGCCATGGACTCGAAGATCGCGACGAGCTGACTGGCCCGCGCCGCCGCCTCGCGTTCGGAGCGCCGGAGCGCCTCGTTCAGTGTCTTTTGCGCGCTGATGTCATGAAAGGCGAGCACCGCGCCGCTCATCTCGCCATCGATCACGATCGGCGACGAGACGTAGGCGACGGAGAACATCGAGTCATCCTTGCGCGTGAAGGTGTCATCGTCAACCGTGGTGACGACGCCCGACCGCAAGACGTGAAGCAGCGGACAATCCTCTTTCGGGTAGGGCGTTCCGTCGGCGTGCTGGAAGTGGATCGTCGGGTGCATCTCGCGGCCACGTAGCTCATCTTCCGTCCAGCCAAGCATGCGCTCCGCGGCGGGATTCATGAAGGTGACATGCCCGTGCGAATCCAGCGCATAGGCTCCTT
>JAICKD010000249.1 GCA_025928125.1 Ktedonobacterales bacterium | reverse complement strand
TGCCGCCACGCGCCGTCACCAGGACCGCCCCGACGCATCCTCCCAGTGAGGGATTCCACGCGCCCTGGTGCATCGGCGTACACTGCATCTGCGCCAGATACTGGCGGTCGCCGGAGCCGTTGAACGCCGTCAGGCCAAAGTGTCCGCCGATCTCGGCGCGTACGATCTGATAGTCCATCTCAATCGTGTAGTTGCGCGTCGTTGGCGCATAGGGAATTTCGACCTGCACCGCCTGGCCGCCGGAGATCGCCAGATGTCCATCGGCGACCCGCACCGTCGCGGGCAGCGTCCAGCCGTCGGCGCCGTGCGACCAGTCGGACTGATACACCACTCGTGGCGCGGGCGTCGCCGTAGCGCTCGGCGTCGCGCCTGGATGGTTCGCCACGGCCGCATTCCCGCGCGTCACCCCCCAGACGACCCCCGCGATGATCGCCACCAGCACGACAAGCGCCCCAGCAATCGCGAGTGGACGCCGCCAGCGCGGCGCGGGCCGCTGGGTGGAGCTACCCGCGCCGGAGGCATCTGGCATCTGTTGATCAGTCAGCATGACACTCGTCCTTGCCCACTCATAATCATCCTTGCTCCCTATCCTCCCCATGCTAATCCTTCAACCGCGGATTGAACGCATCGCCGACTCCATCGCCGACGAATGAGAAGGCGAGCACCAGCGCGGCCAACACCAGCACCGGCCAGAGCACCTCGGTCCACTGGATGTAGATCTGCCCCGAGGCATCGGAGATCATCAGCCCCAGGCTCGACCCCGGCGCCTGCACCCCCAGGCCGATCAGCGAGAGCGTCGCCTCTGCCGTGATGATGCCCACGATATCCAGCGTCGCCGCCGTCAGGACAATATTGAAGAGGTTGGGTACGATGTGGCGTGTGATAACCGCCCGGTCGGTACCGCCGACACTCCGCGCCGCCTCAACATACTGCTGCCCTTTGAGCGAAAGTGTTTGGCCACGCACGTAGCGCGCCATCTGCGGCCAGATGGTAAAGCCCAGCGCCAGAGCCACCAGAAACAAACGCCCCGACGGGCCGAAGCGGTCGATAAATGCCGGGCCGAGCGTCGCCGCCGCCAGGATCGCGAAGAGCAGGATGGGGAACGCGAACATCAGATCGGTGAAGCGCGCCAGGAAGGTATCCATCCAGCCGCCGAAGAAGCCCGCGAGCGTCCCAATCACCAGGCCCAGGACAACGTCAAAGGTCACAACCACCGCCGCGATAACGATCGAAACCTGAACTCCAGCCATCAGGCGGGCCAGAATGTCACGACCAAGCTGATCTGTACCCAGCGGATAGGCCGCGCTGGGCGGCTGATTGAGCTTGGTCAGCTCCTGGTGGGTGGGATCGTGATAAATCAGCGGGCCGATATGGTCCTGCAACGACGGGCCGCCAATGATGGTCGGGCCAATGTGCATATAGATAATCGGGCCGATGAAGGCGATTCCGACGATGATCACGATGAGCGCCAGACTGATCATCGCCCGCTTGTCTCGCGTGAAGCGCCGCAGCGAGGCCAGGAAGGGCGACCGGGACTTCGCCTCGGGGCTATCCATCATCACCTGGGTGTCGAGCATCGCCTGGGTTGGGATATTCGGCGTGTCGTAGAATGGGCCAACTCCAGGCTGCGTGCCGACCGCCTGGTTGTCAAAGTCACTGTTGATGGTCATAAATCACCAGCCTTCTCGTGCGTCTCTCGCGTCTCTCGCGTCTCGCTATTCCGTCTTGATGCGTGGATCGGCGAAACCATACGCTATGTCCGTCACCAGATTCATCAGGACGATGGCGACCGCAAGCAGGATCACCGTCCCCTGCACAACGGGGAAGTCGCGCTGGGTGATCGCCGCAAGCGTTTCCGCGCCGATGCCAGGGATATTGAACAGCAACTCGACCACGAACACCCCTACCACAGCGAAGGCTAGCGCCGGACCGACAGCCGTGAGCAGCGGGATCATCGCGTTACGAAAGGCATGACGCCAGATGACCATGCGCTCACCGATGCCTTTGGCGCGCGCCGTGCGCACGTAGTCCTGCCCCAGCACTTCGAGCATGCTCGAACGTGTGAGGCGCACATAGTAGGCGAAGATGCTCAGGCTAAAGATGATGATGGGGGCGATCATCGTATCGAGTGTCCCCCAGCCAGAGACCGCCAGCGATGGCAGCCCCTGTGAATGCAGCCAGACCATCACAAGGTCGAAGATGGGGATGATGACGAACGCTGGCAGCGCATAGAGTACCAGCGCGACCCCCTGCACCGTGCTGTCGACGCGGGTCCGCGCCCGCACCGCCGCGACAACCCCTAACGGCACGCCCACCACCACCGCGATGACAACGCCACCAATACCCAGCACCGCCGACGCGGGAACGTAGCGCGCCAGGATCGCCCAGACGGTATCCGCATCACTGATATAGGAGTAGCCCAGGTCCAAATGCAGCAGACGCCCCAGGAAGTTGAGATACTGCTGATACCAGGGCAGGTCCAGCCCATAGAAGTGGGTCAGTTGATCGTAGGTCTCTTTGCTATAGTGTTGGCCCAGTTGCGAATAGACCGCGTTGCCGGGCGCAAAATAGCCCATGATGAAGGTGATGAATGTCACCCCAATGATCACAAACACCAGCCCTACCAGGCGGCGTATCACGAAGCGGATCCCTAGTCGCAGCGCCGCGAAGACCAGTAGCGCTAGCACTGCGAGCCCGATGAGTATCGGAACCGCACCAGAAACCAGATTATCCATAACTCATCTCCCCCGGCGTCGTTCGCATGGAATGGTTCAGCGTTGTGCGAGAGATGTCGCTTGTTGCCATACGCGGGAGCGGAGTAGATGGCTCGGCAGGCGCTCCCACCTGGCTGCTCGCCGTTGTGAGTGAAGGAGAAGGCAGAGCCACACGTGCAGCCCTGCTTTCTCCTCCTGCCACACGGTCAGACAAGCGCCTGGGCGCTAGCCCTTCACGTAGACGTTGTTCTGCCAGTCGACGAGCGATGTGTAGCCCGAGGTCGTCTGGCGATAGCCCGCGATCTTGTTGCTGTCGAAGAGCCAGACCGCGATCTGCTGATTGGTCGGAATCCAGCCAACCTGATCGACCATCATCTGCTCGGCCTGGTTGTACATCTGGAAGCGCTTCGTCTGGTCCTGCTCGACATCGGCCTGGTTCATCAGGTCGTTAGCTGGCGCGTAGTCGATGTTCTGCACGTTCACCGATGAGCCAGGCAGGAATTGCAGCGAGAGCCAGTCCTGTGGGTCCGGGTAGTCCACGATCCAGGCGATGCCGAAGATCTGCGGCGCACTACCGGAGTAGACGTCGTTGATGAGTGTCCCGAAGTCCACATTGCTGATCGTTACCGGGTAGCCGGGCAGAGCCGTCTTCCACATCTGGAGCAGCGCCTGCGAGCCAGCGATGTTGCTCGGGGTGTTGCTCGTCTCATACGTCACCTTGGGACAGTTGGCGATGACCCCGCCGCACTTACGGTTAGCGTAGTCGGTGATCAACTGCTTCGCCATGGCAACGTCGGCCTTGTTGGCGGCGGTACCCGTCTTCCCATCGATGTTCTTGAGGTTTTCGTTGTAGCCTGGCTGCCCTTTTGGCACGATATGGTAGGTCGGCGTTCCAGCGCCTTGGGCTACAGCGTTCAGCGCGTCGCGGTCGACGGCCAGCGCGAATGCCTGTCGGGCCGCCACATCATCGAAGGGAGCTTTCGCCCAGTTCGGAGCGATGTAGCTGATGGCCAGGTTATCGTTCTGGTGGAAGTCACTGCGCGTCTTCATCTGCTGGTAGGTCGCCGTGGGTGGCAGGCCAGCGATACCGATATCCACCTGCCCGTTCAGGTACGAGTTGTAGGAGGTGTCGGCGTCCTTGTAGATCTTGAAGTTGATCTGGCGCAGCTTCGGCTTGGTACCCCAGAAGCTGTCGTTGCGGGTCAACTGCAGATTGCCCTTGTGATCCCATACGGTGACTTTGTACAGGTTGCCGCCGAAGCCGCCATTATCGGTCAGGTGGTCGGTCCAGCTCTTGATGCCGTACTTCTCGATCAACTGCTTTGGCGCGGCCAGAACGATGGAGACGGCGGCCACAGTTGGAATGAAGAAGGCATAGGGCTTCTCGAGCGTGACGGTCAGCGTCTGCGGGTCGGTCACCACGATCGACTTGCCAATGAGGGTATCGTTCGAGACGGGGTTCGTGGCATTGGCGTCAGGGCAGGCGCTCTGATTGAAGGCCGCGGCGCCCTTGATCGGGTACAGATACGATGCGGCGCCCGAATTGGTGCAGGGATCGAGGCCACGGTTCCACGAATACGCGAAGGTGTTGGCGTCGATCGGAGTGCCGTCTGACCATTTCAGGCCAGGGCGGATCTTGAATGTGTAGGTCAGGCCACCATTGCTGACGGCTGGCATCCCATCGGCTGCCCATGGGACAACTTTGTAGTCGTTGTCGTACGTATACAACCCTGGGAAGACCGGCTGGGCCGCCGAGAAGGAATACAGGTCGGTGATCCGCTGTGGATCCATCCGGCTAATATCGTTAGCCGCCGGTACCAGGCTGACACTCATCACCTGCTTGCTGTCGGGGGCCACGCCGCCAGCGCCGCCGGTGGTGCCGCCACAGGCGCTCAGCACCATGACCAGCATGGTTGCTAACGCGCCCAGCGTGAATACGATTGCTTTGCGTGATCGCATATCCTGTCTTTCTCCTGAAAGTACGAACGATGCTTGCCTTTGCATGCAGTGTGGCAATCAGCAAGAACTACGGCATCATACGTGCTGCCCTCTCGCCTGAGAGCGCAGAAACTCAGCGGATTCGCGCAGAGATCCGCCGCATTTGCGCAGAGTTAGAGAGGACGGCGCGCAGACTCCTGCTCCTTCAGTCTGCGCGCCAAGGCTGCTGACGCCGATTAGCGAGGTTCTGGAGGGTCTGGCTCAGCAATATTCTTGGATTCTACCGGGTTCGCCTGGCCGTTGAGAGCGTCGTCCAGTCCAATTGAAGAAGTGAGCGAGCCGATAGCGACACCATCTGAACCATTTAAGCCATTTAAGCCATCTAAACCATCTGAGGCACTTTCGCCGATGACACTCACCAGATCGTTTGACCGCAAGCGGAATCCAGGTTCGGGATGCGCGATCAATTGGCCATCGCGCAGCACCGCGATGATGCGGCTCCGGCGGTTCGTGTTCAGCCGCACCTCCGACAGCGGCTGATCGATGAGGGAGCTGCCCTCACTGACACAGAACCAGGCGATGCCAAGGGCGCGGCTCGCGCGCAGCAGGTGATCGAGGGCGCTCCGCTCGTCTGCCGTCGAGACGCTGATATCGTAGCGGTCGCGGCGCACCGCCTCCGCATACTGGTCTACATCAGTCGTGGGATAGCCAAGTCGCATGAGGGTATGGCGCATGATTTCGAGGCCGCCCTCCAGCTCGGGCAGGATGACATCCTGCGCGCCAAGGCGGTGCAACTGACCAACGCCATCCTGCGTCGCCGCGCGCGCGATGATGGGCAACTGTGGCGCTTGATGCCGCCCGGCGGCGACCACTACCTCACAGGCCGCCTCGTCTGGCAGCGTCACGACGAGCGCCCGCGCCCGGCTAAGTCCCGCGTGATCGAGCACCTCCGAGTCGGCGGCGTCACCATAGAGTGTCGGCACGCCGTGCAGATCGAGCTCGATGGCCCGACCAATATCCAGCTCCACCACCAGACGCGGTATCCCCAGACGACCCAGCACGGTGACGATATGCTCGCCGACGCGCCCATATCCGACGACGACAACGTGTCCGCTCATCCCCTCAGTGGGGGCCTGCGGTGGCGTGCCGTGGCGATCCAGGCGACGCCAGAGCCTCGGCG
>JAICKD010000275.1 GCA_025928125.1 Ktedonobacterales bacterium | reverse complement strand
CGAGTGGCCCGGCGATCCGCGCTTTCCCCTGCTGGCGCTGGTCATTTCGGGCGCGCATAGCGAGCTGGTCTCGATTCCCCGCCACGGGCGCTACGAGCTACTCGGCCAGACGCGCGACGATGCGGCGGGCGAGGCGTTCGACAAGGTGGCGCGGGTGATGGGCCTGGGCTATCCCGGCGGCCCGGCGATTCAGCAGGCGGCGGCGCAGCGCGACCCCGCGCGCAAGAATCCGTTCCGGCTGCCGCGCGCCTGGCTCAACGGTACCTGGGACTTCAGCTTCAGCGGGCTAAAGACGGCGGTGCTGCACCTGGTGGAGGGCGCACAGCACGGCGCGGGTGAGGGTGCGAGCCGCTATGCGCGAGAGGGCGCGGCGCTGGCCGACGACCTCTCGATCCCCGATCTGGCGGCGGCGTTTCAGGACGCGGTGGTGGATGTGCTGGCGACCAAGACGGTGCGCGCGGCGCAGTCGCTGGGCGTGCGCCAGGTGCTGCTGGCGGGCGGCGTCGCGGCGAATGTCGCCCTACGCGAGCGGCTCATGCGCGATCTCACGCCGCTGGGCGTCGATCTGCGCTTTCCTCCGGTCGCCCTCTGCACCGACAACGCCGCGATGATCGGCGCCGCCGCGTGGTTCCACCTGCGGCTGGGCGAGCGCTCTGGCCTCGACCTCGACGTGCGCCCCAACCTCCAACTCCCCTTCGCCGTTGCGCAATAACCCACAATCAGCAGGCTTCTCTTCTGGCAATCCGCAAGGGGTCGGTAAAATTATCGCCGCCTGTACGTGATATGGACGCAATGACACTGCGGCCCTTGCGCGCTACCCCAGCAATTGTGTAAGATACAGCCTGACAGTGTAAGCGGTATCGCAAGGAGGCCAGGAGAGCGATGGCAGGGAGACAGGTCTTCATCTGCGCGGCGGCTGAGGACGCCGGATACTATGGTGAGCTGATCACCGCGTTGAATGCCTGGGAGGTGCCTCACACCGAGATGGGCATCGTCCCCAACCCCGTCATCAGCATGCCGCCCACCATCGAGTCGGAGATCCGCCAGTGCGAGGTGTTCCTGCGCGTCTGTACCACCCACACGCGCCAGTCGAATGCGGTCAAGCTCGCCACTGACTTCTTCCAGCAGGCGCTCGACAAGGACCGCAGGGGACCGAATCAGCGGCGCAGGCTGATCAACCTCATCCTCGACCCTGCCTATCTGCTCGACGACGAGGAGAAGAAGACGCTCTACATCATGGCGCCGGGCAAGTCACGCCCACTCTGGCTCGAGGAGCTGTCAGTCTCGGTCGGCGCGGCCACCCTCACCCAGCAGATCAGCCGACGGGCGCTCTTCGGCATGGGCGCGGGCGCGGCGGTGGCGGTCGCCTCGGCGGGCGTCGCGGGGACGCTGCTGGTCAAGCAGTTCCGGAGCCAGCAACCGCCGGCTCTGCCAGTGCAACAGAGTATTTCGGGCAATCCCAAGTTCAACTTTAACCTCATTCCAGAGCCGATGAAGAATAGCGCATTCGATCCCGCGCGGGTCTTTCAGGATGGCGCGACCATCTACGCGCAGCCGGTGCTCTCGTATGATTCATTCGATAAGCTGACAGATGTGGTCGATGACACGGTCTATGTTCTCACAACCACGAATGGGCAGAAGCGTCCGATAAAAATACCACCACTGCCAGACTACCAACTCAATCAAAGCGAGCTGATCGCCGCAACCAACGGGGTGTTGCTCTTCCACAACCTCAGCCCCGACGCCATACCACTCGCGCCAACCCAGACAACGATTGTCAGGGCGGTGCGAGTGAGCGACGGCAAGCAGATCTGGAAGGTGACTACTGCCGCCCACAGCGCTCCGGCCATTGCGGATGGCGTTCTGTTCATGGTCTTGCAGGATGTAACGAAGGTCGAGGGTGGCTCCATTTACTACGAAACCTCGCTGAACGCCTTTAGCATGAATGATGGCGCCCGGCTCTGGCGGAACACAGACTATTCGTTCGATACCATACTGACCCCAGCCGCCGCGAACGGACGCCTCTATATCGGCTCGTATTTCGATCAGGATCACAACGTCTATTGTCTCGACACGAAGACGGGCAAGAAGATCTGGACCTATCTGACCGGCGGTGCCGTGCTTGGCACGCCTACGATCGCCAACGGCGTCGTCTACGTCGGCTCGCAGGATAACGCGCTCTACGCCCTCGATGCCAGGACCGGCGCGCTCCGCTGGCGCTTTGCCGGAAGTCTCACGTTCTATGCCGCGCCGCTGGTTCATGACGACGTCGTCTATGCGCCATCACAGGACGGCTATATCTATGCGCTGGATGCAAGCACGGGGGCGATGTTCTGGCGCGCCTTCGCGGGAGTACACGCTGCCACAGACTCCGTAGGATCAGGCACGCTCACCGCCCAGGTGGCTGTCTATCGCAACGTGCTTTTCGCGCCCACCGGCAACGCTCTCTATGCCTTCGACCTTCGTCACGGCGCCCAGCGATGGCAGTACAGTCCTGTTTCAGATGGAGATTTAACCGCGCCACTGATTAGCGATGGTCTGGTGCTGGTTGGGGCGGCCGATAACCATGTCTACGCGGTCAACCCATGATGTTAGGTAGTGAGTAGCGCGAAGCGAGAGCGACGTCCGTCTCAATGGCTGCTGTTGAGGATGCAGGGAGTAGCAGAATGTTTGGCAATGGCAAAGTCTTCGTCAGCCACACCCACGAGGATAACGCGGCGTGCGCGCCAGTGCTCACGGCGCTCGACGCCTGGCAGGTGGACTACTGGTTCGATACCGCGCAACTCTCCGCCGGGCTGGAGCTGCTCGATAACATCCAGCGCGGGCTGGCAGGGCGTGATATCTACCTGCGTATCTGCACGCCCGCCGCCAACGCCTCGCCATGGATGGCGGAGGAGCAGAAGCTTGCCCGCACGCTCCAGGCGCCGAATCGCGGCCACCGTCTCATGATCGATCTGATCCTCAAGCCAGGCTACGTCGTCTCGGCGGAAGAGGCAGGCGATATGGTGATCGACGCGACACAACAGCCAGAGGTCGAGTGGCTGCAGAAGCTGCGTGAGGCGCTCAACGTTCCGTCGCGCGAGCGGCATATTAGTCGGCGCGCGGTATTAGGCGTAGGCATCACCTCGCTGGCGGCGCTCGGCGGCCTGGGCTTCGCGGGCAAGCTCCTGTTCTTTACGCCACCGTCGCCCAATCTCTACCTGCCCATTGGCCACCAGCCCACCGTGACCCCGTTATCCGGCGCATCCCGTGTCCGCTGGACCTTCTCGCTCTACCCCCAGCCATTTGGGAGCGCCACCAGTGTGTTTATGGCCGGGCAGACGCTGCTCTGCAGCGACGCGACGACGTTGACTGCCCTTAACGGCGCCGACGGAAAGTTCCTGTGGGTCCAACGGCAGTATACTATCAACCGAGACGTGCCGCCGACTGTGGTGGGTGACGCCATCTATGTCACCTACATTGATACGACTTATCCAACTGCAGACTCGTCACTGAACAATGTCTATCTGGCGGTCTTCAATCTTTCTGATGGCTCGGAGCGCTGGCATCAGCTCATCATCAGTGATCCGAGCGATAAAAACGACACTTCGGCCGTCACCGTAGCCGGAAACACGGCGTATGTGCGCTACAGTCAGACGCTGTATGCATGCGACGCGACAACCGGCAAAACGCTCTGGAGCCAGAGCGCGGGCGAGCCGGGCGCGGCGTTGGGAGAGATTCTGCCCGCGCCCACGGTCGCCGATGATAGGGTATTCGCTATCCTGGGTGACCGGAAGCTCCACGCCTTCTCCGCGATCAGTGGCACTGCTCTCTGGCCAGCGCCTTTTGGGGCTGACCTACCTATCCGCACGCAGCCGGTGGTCGCCAATGGCCTGGTCTATGTCGGCGCCGATGGCGGCTGGTGCTACGCGCTCGATGCGGCGACGGGCGCCATGCGCTGGAAAACGGACCTGCTCGCGAATACCAAATCTGCAATCGATGCGGCTACCAAAGCGCGATTCACCTCACTGGGGCTGACCCTGAGCGAGAACGTCCTCTATATCTGTGGCGGTTGGCCAGTGGACAACGGCTCGATTGATCCGCAGCGGCATGAGGGGGTTATCCAGGTGCTTGATCCAGCGACCGGGAAACTCCTCTGGCAGAGCGCGCCAAGGGAACAGATGGGTCTTTCTGGCACGCTCAACACGCAGGACTCGCTGTTTAGAGCGGCGCCCCTGGTCGTTGGAGATAGCGTCTTCGTGGCGACCAAAATGCAGATGCCGACCGTGAATGACCGCGATATCGATATCCTGTTCGCGCTGAACAAGCAGGATGGCACGATCAAGTGGAATTTCCAGATGTGGGGGAACCCCAGTAGTTTCAGCGATTATGAAGGTGTTCCTTCGGCGCCGATTGTCTCTGGCGACACACTCTACATCGTCAGCGGCAATGAGATGCTCTACGCGCTCTCCTACGACGACTGAACAGAACGGTGGCGCGCAGTGGGTGATGTGAGCTACGCCACTTGTTTTCTGTTCCTCGCTCTCATACACTCCCATCACAGCCCTATGTGATGTGCGTATCCGTATGTTCGCGTTTCGCGCATCGCCTGCGCATGCGCCGGTGTGAGATGCCTTTCAGACGAAGGTGTTGGGAGAGATGTGCATGAAACTGTTAATGGGCCTCCCCTTCAAAGGAGTGAGTGGCCTGGCGCACACGCTCTTTGGTATCGTGCTGCTCAGCGCCCTCTGGGTCACCAGCCTGACACTGCTCTCGGCGCGGCCAACGGCGGTGGCGCTCTTGACCGAGGCGGGCGCGCAGACGCTGAATCCGCAACTGATTCAGATCACCAACGGCGCCATCGGCATCACGCCAGTGAGCTACGCCAAACTGGAAAGCGCCGCCAAGTCGAGTCCGTCGAAGGCGCTCGATCTCTCCATCCTCAAGGTGCAGATTCCGGGGAGCGTGATCGTCGGCAAGAACTACGCCGACGGCCTCCACGCGATCTATGGCAAGGTCGCCGAAGGCTACTATGACAACGGCCCGCAGAGCGTCTTCACGCTCCCCGCCGACGCACAGAAAGCGCTGGGAGCCTTCGGCATGTTCTCCGCCGCGACCGGCGCCTCCTCGCCACTCCCCACGACGACGGGGGCAAACCTGCCGACGTTGCCGCCATTCCTCCAGCCGTTGTTCAGCGTTATCGGCCTCTCGCCCGCAACCTTCACCGCAGCGGGGCATGCTAACATCGCTTCGCTGCTGCTCTGGTTCTGGCTGGCGGCGGCCATCACGGCCGCGCTGGCCCTGCTGACGACGCCGGGCGAGAAGCGCTTCACCAGTCTGGCGCGGACCATTCTGCATGGCGCGTGGCCGGTGCTGGCGATCTTCGCGCTGGTCTTCGCCTTCTCGCTCTTCAAGCCGGACGCTTTTGCGCCCTATCGGACGGTGTTTGGGTTGGTCGCGGGCGCGTTCCTGCCGGTCTATGGCATCGCGGCGCTGGTGGGTCTGCTCGGCTTCTTCGGGCCAAAGCTCGTGGGCCTCTTCGCTGGCGGTG
>JAICKD010000657.1 GCA_025928125.1 Ktedonobacterales bacterium | reverse complement strand
TATTCGCGCTCAGTTGACGCTGATTGTGCTGCTGAGCGCCGTTTTGAGCACGGCGGCAACGCTTTTCATCGCGGATAATGCCATTCGCAATTATGCCCTGCAACAGGCGCAAAGCCAGGAGCAGGATAATATGAAGATCGCTGTGCTCGTGTTACAGACCCAGTACGGCGAGAACTATTCGATATCCGCGGACAACCATCTGGTGGTGGACTCACCATCTTCAGGGAAGAACTTCGGCGGCCCGAACGACGTCAACTTCGGGAAATACGCCCTCAACGACGACACCGACTATGTGGATAGTGTGAAGCAGCTGATTGGTGGTACCGTCTCGGTCTATCAGTGCGCCAACGCCAAAGGCGACTTCACCCCATGCGTGCGTGTCTCGACAACGCTGGCCAAGCCCGGTTCATCCGGCGATGTCTCGGCCCCACGCGACACGAGCGTCCAGTTGCCGACGAGTGTCGGCGGCCACATGACGCTCCAGTCCAAGCCGAGCGAGTGGCTTGGTATCGACGATATCAACGGGCAGCAGTATTACTCCGACTATAGCCCAATGCTGAACCCACAGGGCCAGCTGATCGGTGTGATCTCAACCGCCGTTCCACTCGACACCGTGACCGCCTTCGAGCGTAGCACCACTGTCGAGCTGCTGCTGCTGGGCATCATCATCATGATCGCCGGTGTCATCCTGGCGCTGCTGCTTGCCGGCGTGATCGTGAACACGCTGCAACGCGCGGCGCAATCGGTCAGCCATGCGTCTGAGCGTATCGGGAATATCGCCGCACAACAGGCGGATGGCGCGTCGCAGCAAGTCTGGGCGGTCAACGCCATCAACAAGGCGCTGCAGAACTTCACCGAGGCGGCGCAGGATATCTCACGGCGCTCCGATCAACTGGCCCAGATGGGCAATCAGGTCATCCAGCGCCGTGGCGAGATGCCACCAGGGCAGTTTGAGTCACTCATCGCCTATATGACACGTTCGGTGCGTGACATCAGTCAGTCGAGCCGTCAGCAGTCGGCGCAGTATGACCGGATGGGCGGCGCGATGCAGGCGGTTATCGAGATTGCCGAGCAGGTCGCGGGTAACTCACAGCAGACCGCCGAAAGCGCCGAGCGCCTCGAACTGATCGTGCGCCAGCTGCAACAACTCGTCGGCGCGCGCCGTCCTCCACGCAAGCTCACCACCTCCGGTCACGACGACGGGGTTATGGTCGGCGCTGGCATGGGCATGAACGGCATGGACGGCGGCATGATGATGCCGAATGGCGGGATGGGCCAACAGGGCATGCGTTCAATTCGCCCGATGGGCCAGCCCGGCGGCATGCCTCCAGGTGGGATGCCGATGGGGCCAAACACTGACCGGCGTGGCATGGCTGGCGCTGGCATGGGGAACGGCTACAATAACGGCTACGGCGGCTATGGCGACAATGGTGGCGGCTACGGCGGCTATGGTGGCAACGGTGGCGGCTACGGAGAGTATGACGGCTACAATAACGGCTATGGTGGCGGCAATCCAGGTCAAATGATGCCGATGAATGGCGGCGGACAAGACTGGCGCGTGCCACCTATGCCCGCAATGCCACAGCCCGGCCAGAATCAGTTGCCGCCTGGTCCACCTATGGGTCGGATGCAGTTTGGTGATAACCAACCCCCACAACGCGGACCGCAGTCGCGCGGTATGTCGCGGGGTGGCGGCCACTCGCAATTCAACAACAACTGGCGGCGTGATCCGTACGGCCCCGATGGCGATGATGGCGGCAGACGTTAGCCGGGAAGTTCCAGTAGGTTCGCGCGGGTAATATCCAGACCACGATAGACGTCATGTATCCTGTACGGTACAATGACTACGGTCCTTGCGGTTGCACGCGGCTTGCGTTGAGCGCGTCGCGCAGGCGGCTGTATGTTCGGAGAAAGGCAGCCAGCGCAGATGTACGAAGACATACTCTCCCAGGTGCCACTATTTCACGATCTGACAAAGCATGAGCTTCAGGTGCTCTCCGTCAACTGCCGTGAACGTGACTACCCGACCGGAGGCACGCTGTTGCGTCAGGGCGAGACGGGCATCGGTCTGTTTATCATCACCAGCGGCAAGGTGCAAATCACCCAGCAGGCGCCTGATGGCAGCGTCCGCGACCTGGGTACCTTCGAGCGCGGCGCGGTGCTCGGTGAGATGTCGCTGCTCGACGATCTGCCTCGCACGGCGACCGCCGTTGCCCTCGAGCCGTCACAGGCCATTGCCATCCCCGTCTGGGACTTCCGGGCGGCCTTGCGCGAACAGCCAGAAATTGCCATCAAGCTGCTGGCCATTATGAGCCGACGGCTGCGGCATAAGGAACTCGATCAGGCCGCGTCGTGACGGCAGCGGCGTCAAATCTCTTCATCATCTGGGGGCGGCTGGCGACAGTCGCCCTCTGCTGTTTCTGGCGTCAGGAAATGCTTAAGCCATGAGCGATACAGCATCTGGCGAGCCGCAGGCCCAGCGGCCCTATAACGCGCGCAGACCCCCTCCACGCGACACCGAGATCATCGCGCGCTGCGCCGACCCGCCACCGCCTGAGCTGCTGCTGGGCATCGAGCAGTTCAACCAGCGCGAGTACTTCGAGTGCCACGAGACGCTCGAAGCGCTCTGGAACCGCGAGCCGGGGACGATCCGCGTGCTGGCGAAG
>JAICKD010000045.1 GCA_025928125.1 Ktedonobacterales bacterium | reverse complement strand
GTTCGCCTCTACACCGAATTGGGGACGTTGATTCGCCCCGATGGTCTCTTCCTGGATGGCGACCACATGGCCTACGCGCCCGGTATGGAGCCGTTCGCGCGGGTGCGCGACATGGTAAGCCAGCGCGACGAGCGCGCCGCCGAGCAGGAGGGAGCCGAGAGCTGGCGCGGGTGGTGGGATGCCATCACGAGCGAGCCAGCGCTTGCCGAGCTGGTAACCGAGCGCGAACGACGTCTGCCCGAGAGTACTCATGGCGACTTTGAATTGACCTACGAACTGCACGCCGCCGCGCTCGGTAACGCGGGCTTCCGCGCGGTCGGCGTGCTCTGGCAGCGCCTTGACGACCGTGTCCTGCTCGCGGTGCGGTAAGCAGCCATTTGAGCAACGAGTTCGCCGGTGAAAACGGATCCCGTTGCTATTGGGGCGGCAATGCCAGGCCAATCAGCTTGTAGACCAGTTTGGCCGCGACCACCGGGCTGACGTGTCCTTCAACCAGTGGCGAAAGCTCCACGACGTCGAAGCCGATAACCTTCCGCTGCGCCGCGACCGCGCTGAGCAGGTCCATGACCTCATACCAGCCTAGCCCTCCCGGTTCCGGCGTCCCGGTGCCAGGCACGAGCGATGGGTCGAAGGCGTCGATGTCGAAGGTGATGTATACCTCGTCACCTAGCGATGTGACCACCTCGTCAATCCAGCCGCGGTCACCGCGAAAGCGCCGGGCGGCGATGTCGCTGGCCAGCCAGAGCGGTAACTGCCGCTCCTCGATCAGTTGCATCTCTGGCTCGCTGATGCTGCGCATGCCCACCTGGGCGGTGCGCTCGCAGACATCCAAAACGCGACGCATGATGGTGGCGCTGCTGAGCGGGTTGTCCTCATACGTTTCGCGCAGATCAGTGTGGGCGTCGATTTGTAGCACGGACATTCCGGGATACCGCGCGGCAAAGGCGCGTATCACGCCGATGGAGATGGAGTGGTCGCCGCCGAGTGTGGCCACGAATTTGCCGCGATCCAGCAGTTGGCCCGTGACCTGCTCGATGCGGTTGGTCATTGCCGCCGCGTTGCCCATGATCGGCTCAATCGCGCGCAGGGTATGGATGACCACCTCGCAGGGGCTGCGCCGTAGCTCTGTGTCATACAGCTCCAGGTTGCGCGAGGCATCGATGATCGCCTGCGGACCTTCGCGGGTGCCTGGCCGGTAGCAGGTGGTCGCGTCGAACGGCACAGGAACGACCACAACGCGCGCGGCCTCGAGGGCGGTCAGCTCATCGTCGAGATGCATGAAACCGCGGCTGGGCGCCAGGATATCGTCTAGTTCGGGCAAGTCGCTCATCGTGATTCTCCTCGATCTTGTTCCACGGATTGCAAGGGAGCGGACTGTGAACAGTGTGGTTGTGACGTGTTCTAGCGAACATGTTGTCACATGGACAAACAGTCTCAGTATACGCCAGGTGAACGCAAGCTCATGAAGTGGGCATGAAACTTGCTGTGACATCTAGTGTGGCGTAATTTCCGCGGACTTAGCGCTCACTTGCGGAATGACTCCACTGGAGGATACAATGAGGGTGTTGGTGAACTGACACGGCTCCCCCCGGTGGCTTTCAGGCAGAGATGGTTCCTCCGCGTTGAGTGCCGGAGCGTCCGTAGAACGGCGCCACGAGCGAGTTTGGTAGAGTTTGTTTTTGGGAAAGCTGGCCTCCCCGGCCAGGCATGAGGACTGAAGGAGCCTAGTGGCCACCAGGATTTACGTAGGGAATCTGCCCTACAACACGGACAATCAGCAGCTTGCGCAGCTTTTCGGCGCGTTTGGAGAGGTTTTGGACGCCGCGGTCATCATGGATCGCGCCACCGGTCAGAGCAAGGGTTTCGGATTTGTCGAGATGGCCGACGATGCGCAGGCGCAGAGCGCCATTCAGGCGCTCAACGGCACGATGGTCGGTAACCGGACGATTCGTGTGAACGAGGCGCAGCCGCGCGCTGAACGCGGTGGCGGCGGTGGCTATGGCGGCGGTGGCTATGGCGGCGGTGGCGGCGGCTACGGCGGTGGCGGCGGCTATGGCGGTGGTGGCTACGGTGGCGGCGGCTATGGCGGCAGCGGTCGTAGTGATCGCGGCGGTGGCCGTGGCGGTCGTGGTGGTGGCTACGGTGGCGGCGGTTATGACGCCGGTGGCCGTGGTCGCGGCGATCGCTGGTAGTAGACGCCCGTTTAATGCGGTCTGCCGCTGGTTTTCAGGTACGCGGATCGCGCGTAAGCCGGATTCTCCTGATGGAGGATCCGGTTCTTGCTATGTGTCTGACGCTTCCTCAGTGCGCTTCTTCCCCACCTGGACACCCCAGAGCGGCAGCAGCGCCAGGCAGACTCCAGCCAGCGCCGCGTAGCCATGAATATCGCGGATGATGAGCAGCGCGACCACAACCAGCAGGCCAATCACTGCGGCGATGCGCGCACGCGGCGTGTCGAGCGAGAGCAGCAACCAGAGTAGTAGGCCGCCCAGCAGCCCGAAGAGGCCGACCGAGGCTCCCGCCCCAAAGGGATCCCAGAGATAGCCAGCGATTTCTCCCACGATACCGCCACCGAGATAGAGCAACAGCCACCACCAGTGGCCGAAGACGCGCTCGGCCAGCGCGCCAAAAATGATGATGGCCACGAAGTTGAAGATAATCTGCGCCCAACCATCTGAGTGCACCAGCATCGGCGTCACCATACGCCACCATTCACCCCCCGCCAGCGCCTGCGGATTGCGACGCAATGCTTCCAGCACCGCTGGGAAGGGAAATTGCAACCCAGTGAATATGGCTGTGATGACGACGACAACAATGGTAGTAATGGGCAAGGGGTATTTTCCCCCGGCGCCCCTATCTGCCCTCCCGCTGAGTCCCCAGGACTCGGGCGCTGAGCCTATCAGTCCATTGACGATGGCCGACATGATGACGACAGCCAATGCATAGGGAAGAATTTCCATGACACCTCCTGGATCTCAGCGCCGACATCGGCAGGATCCTGGCCATTTGAGCGCATTCTGGTGTTCGCGCGCAAATGGGCGTTTCCGCGTGAGGAATCCCGCCACTTCAGGAGAGCTACCGCATTATGCTTGCCGGGGCGAGACGGGCGCCAGCCACGTGTGGCCGTGTTCGATGGAAAGGCGGCCAGAGAGGAGCCACTCCAGCGCCAGTGGCAAGAGCCGATGCTCCTCGGCGAGGATGCGCGCCGAAAGGCTCTCGACGGTATCGTCGTCCAGCACAGGCACGGCGGCCTGGGCGACAATTGGCCCGGCGTCCACATCGGCCGTGACGATATGCACCGTGCAGCCGCTGACCTTGACGCCCGCCGCCAGTGCGTCCGCCTGTGGCCTGGGAGCCATCCCTCCCGCGAAGGCAGGCAGCAGCGATGGATGGACATTGAGGATGCGGTTGGGATACGCTTCGACGACGCTGGCATCCAGAATTGGCTTATAGCCAGCCAGCGCAACCGCCTGCACGTGCGCTTCCTGAAGCGCCGCGATGATAGCGGCTCCAGCCTCCACGCGCGATGCGAACGATTTTGGCGCGATAACGCGCGTTTCCGCCCCATGCTGGCGGGCAATGTCGAGAGCTGGGGCGTCCGCCCGGCTGGAAATGACCAGCGTTACGCGCGCATGCAGCTCACCACGTTCTATCCCGCGAAAGATCGCCGCGAGGTTGCTGCCGCGCCCAGACACCAGGACCGCGAGCGCTGGAACCGCTGGTGTTTCTTCGCTCATGCAAGTCCCTCAATCACCACGCGAACGCCGGTATCCGGTGTGGGCGTCACCGCGCCGACACGCCGACCGCCCGCGGTCGCCGTCTGCGCCAGCACGCGCGCCTCATGCTCCGGTCGGCAGAAGATCAGGAAGCCAAGGCCCAGGTTGAAGACGCGCCGCATCTCATCCCACGCGATATTCCCCTGGCGCTGGATCAGCCGGAAGATGGGCAGGATATCCCATGCCGAGGCGTCGAGGCGAACGGTGAACCCCTCTGGCACGACACGCGGCAGATTATCAGTGAGGCCGCCGCCAGTGATATGCGCCATCCCCGTCACTATCTGCTCGTTGACCAGCGGTAACACCTCGTGAAGATAGGAGCGGTGGGGTTGGAGCAATTCGTCGCCGAGCGAGCGGCCCAGTTCGGGGACAGGCGCGCTCAGGTCGGCATCGGCGAAGACGGCGCGCGCGAGTGAGTAGCCGTTGGTATGCAGGCCAAGCGAGGGCAGCCCGATGACGACATCGCCCGCCTGGATATTCTCTCCTCCGACAAGATGGTCACGCTCGGCCAGCCCGACGATGCATCCGGCGAGGTCATACTCGCCTGCCGCGTAAAAGCCTGGCATCGCGGCTGTCTCGCCGCCGATGAGCGCGCAGCCCGCCTCACGGCATGCCGCCGCGACCCCACCGACGACGGTCGTCGCCTGGTCGGCATCCATTGCGCCAAGGGCGAGGTAGTCGAGGAAAAAGAGTGGACGCGCGCCGCAGACGAGGATATCGTTGATACAATGGTTGACCAGATCGGAACCCACCGACCCGTGGCGATTGAGCGCGAAGGCAATCTTGAGCTTGGTGCCGACGCCGTCGATGGACGAGACGAGCACCGGCTCGCGCAGTCCGCTGGTATCCAGCGCGAAGAGGCCGCCGAATCCGCCCATCGCGCCCAGAACCTCTGGGCCGTGGGTAGTGCGAATGGCGGCGCGCATCGCCTGCTTCGCCGCAGCGGCGTCATCCAGGTTCACGCCTGCCCTGGCGTACGCCTCAGCCGACTGCGACATACAGCATTCTCCTCGTGGCGCGCATTAGCATTATAGGCATATTGAAACGGTGTGATTTCTCCCTCGGCCATAAATGGCCGGAGTAGGCAGAGACGGGCCGCATGCGGCCCTGCCGGGCTTTCAAGCCCTTTCTGCATATTTACTCCGGCCTTTCAAGGCCGAGACCGTGGCCAGCCAGCTACCGCGCATCCAGCAGCCGCAAGAGTTCGTCAGCGCTGGCGCGGACGGTATGGCGGACGCGCCCAAGACTCGCCGCGCTCTCCGCCAGGGTCACGACGGCGGCATAGTCGCCGAGCGGCTCGACGGTGATGAGCGCGTGGTCATACTCGCAGATCGTGCCAACGGTGAGGCTCTGGCCCAGTTCGCGTCCCAGCGCCTCCGCCGTGCCAAGCGCACTGGCGCCCAGCGCGCCCAACGCCTCCAAAAAGCGCGGGTCGCCGCGTCCGGCCAGCTCGATAGGCAGGCCCTCGCGTCCGACCAGCACCGTGGCCTGTACCCCCGGCACCGTCAGCACTCGCCCCAGCACATCGCGCAGGCTTGCCATCCCAGCCCTCCACTCAATCCAGCCACTCATGCAGACATCATCAATGCCAGTCAATGCCACAATCTCGAACGCCGCGCTAGCGAACTGCCGTCGTCAGCGGTTCCAGCGCGAACTTGTCCGCGTCGTCCATATTCACCGGCACCGGATAGTTCCCAGTGAAACACCCCATGCAGAACGTCGAGTGTGGCAGATCGATTGCCGCGACCAGACCATCCAGGCTGAGATAGTGCAGGCTATCGGCGCCCACTTCGCGGGCGATCTCCGCCGCATCATCCAGCCGCGCGGCGATCAGCTCGGAGCGGCGGGCGACATCCAGCCCAAGGTAGCATGGGAAGCGGAATGGTGGCGACGTGACACCGAGATGCACCTCGACCGCCCCGGCGTCGCGCAGCAGCCGCACCAGTTGCCGCGTGGTGGTGCCACGCACGATGCTATCGTCGATCACCACCACGCGCTTGCCCTTGAGCACCGCGCCCAGCGCATTGTACTTCATCTTCACACCAAGCTGGCGCAGATTCTGGTCGGGCTGGATGAACGTCCGTCCGATGTAGCGGTTCTTGATGAGGCCATCGGCGAAGGGCAACATGCGCGCGGCGGCGTATCCGGCGGCGGCGGGTGAGGCTGAGTCAGGCACCGGAATGACGAAATCCGCCGCAACGGGATATTCCTTCGCCAGCTGCTCGCCCATCCGCTGACGCGCCAGATAGAGCGAGCGATTGTTGATCGTGCTGTCGGGCCGGGCGAAGTAAATGTACTCGAAGAGGCATGCCGCCATCCCTTCGGACGCCTGACCCTCGAACGCCCGCATGCCTTCAGGGCCATCGCCGCTGAGAACGATGACCTCGCCCGGCTCCACATCGCGGATGGACTCGCCGCCGACGGTCTCGATGGCGCACGTCTCCGACGCGATCATCCAGTGATCGTGGAGGCGACCGATGGTGAGCGGGCGCACGCCGTGAGGGTCGCGGATGCCTATCACCTCATTTGGCGTGAGCAGCACCAGGCTATAGGCGCCTTCCAGCTGTGGCATCACAGCGCGAATTTTGTCGAGATAGGTCTTGCCAGGCGCTCGGGCGATCAACATGGCAATTAGCTCGGTATCGCTGCTCGATTGGGGCTTGGCGCCGTCCGCCAGCAGACGCGCCCGCAATGTCAGCGTGTTGGTGAGGTTGCCATTGTGCGCGAGGGCGAATTCGCCGAGATCGCCAATCATATAGACGGGCTGGGCATTCTCGATGCGGGTGCTGCCAGTGGTGGAGTAGCGTGTGTGGCCGATGGCGACATGGCCGGTCAGGCTCGCGATGATCTCCTCTTTGAATACCTGACTGACGAGGCCCATATCGACGTGCCGGTGGAGTTGCGCGTCGTCGCCAGTGAAGATGCCAGCGCTTTCCTGTCCCCGATGTTGCAGGGCAAATAAGGCAAAATACGTGAGCCGGGCTACGTCCTCGCCGGGCGCGTAGATGCCGAAGACGCCGCACGCCTCATGCGGGCGGTCTGGCTCGTTATTCAGCAGCGCATTCAGGGTATCGTCGTCCATTGAGGCGCTATCCGTGCTATCTCGGTTGTCATTCAGCATGTCGTCAGCCACCACCAACTCCCCGCCAGGCTGGCTACCCCGATTGGGTTGCCCGCTGGCCGCGTGGGTGTGCATGCGCATACCTCTCTTCTGGTTGTCCACTGGCTATGAATCCATCGCTACCAGATGACAGAACCACCACAATTTTACCGCATGCCCTCGGACATCTCCAAACCCGATAGTCCTGTGCGGCACTGGCAGATTTCTCCCAGAAGAAAAGATGCTTGCGGCGCGAAGTGTCGAGGCGTACACTGAACAGTGCCATGTCTATTGCCGTAATTACTGAACTCACGAAATCGTATGGCGCCGAGCTGATCCTGCAAGGCGTCTCCTTCCGCGTGGATGCGCGCGACCGCATCGGCCTCGTCGGCCCCAACGGCGCGGGCAAGTCGACGCTGCTCAATCTGCTCGCGGGGCGGCTGGAGCCAGATGGTGGCGAGATTGCTTATGCGCAGGGTACCATCGTCGGCTATCTGCCACAGGTGGCGGAGTTCAAACCGCACCATACCCTCTACGAAGAGATGCTCGCATCGTTGGAGCATATCCACCTCTGGGAGCGCGAGATGGCCGATCTTGTGGCCAGCATGAGCGATCCCGAGGTGCTGGCCGCTGGCGACAGGTATAACGCCATTCTGGAACGCTATGCCGACTTGCAGGCGCGTTTCGAGCACGCGGGCGGCTATACGCTGGAGCAGCGTGTCCAGCAGGTGCTGGATGGCCTCGGCTTCAGCCGCGAGCAGCAATCCGCTCCCGCCGAGCACCTGAGCGGTGGTCAGCAGACACGCGCCGCCCTGGGCAAGCTGCTGCTGCAAGAGCCGGAGTTGCTGCTGATGGACGAGCCGACCAACCATCTCGATCTGGCAGCGCTGGAATGGCTGGAGGGCTACCTCAACGCCTGGCAGGGCGCGGTAATCGTCGTCTCGCACGACCGCTATTTCCTGGATCGCGTGACTGAGCGCACCATCGAGGTGGACCGCCATCGGGCGGAGGTCTATCCCGGCAACTACACCAAATTCGTCCAGTTGCGCGCCGAAAAGCTGGAACGCTGGGCCAAAGATTACGAGGAGCAGCAGGAGCACATCGCGCGGACCGAGGAGTTCGTCCGCCGCTACAAGGCGGGCCAGCGCAGCAAAGAGGCGCGGGGCCGCCAGAAGATGCTCGACAAGCTCGAACGCATCGAACGCCCGCCCGTTGCGGGCAAGCTCAAGTTCCACATGGGCGCGCAGATTGAGTCGGGCCAGATCGCGCTGACGACCGACAAGTTGGTGGTGGGCTTCCCGGCCAGCGCGCGCGGCGCTGATGTGCGCGTGCGGGTCGCCGATATGCAGGTGGAGCGGGGCGAGCGCATCGGCCTGATCGGCCCGAATGGCGGCGGCAAGACGACGCTCCTGCGCACGCTGATCGGCCAGATCGAACCGCTGGAAGGGCGCGCCATCCTCGGCCACAACGTGCAGATTGGCTACTATGCCCAGACGCACGATACCCTTAATCCACGGGCGACGCTGCTCGACGAGATTCGCAATGCCAGCCATCTGAGCGAAGAGGGCGCGCGCAGCTATCTGGGCCGCTTCCTCTTCAGCGGCGACGATGTCTTCAAGCCAGTGGGCGCGTTGAGCGGCGGCGAGCGCAGCCGTCTGGCGCTGGCGAAACTGACGCTGCAAGGGGCGAATTTCCTGGTGCTGGACGAGCCGACCAACCATCTCGATCTGCCTGCGCGCCAGGTGCTCGAAGAGGTGCTGGCGACGTATGCTGGCACGCTGATCTTCGTCTCGCACGACCGCTACTTTGTGGACGCGCTGGCGACGACGGTCTGGGCGCTTGAGCATGGCGCGATCACAGCCAATGTCGGCAACTACAGCGCCTGGCGCACGCGCAAGCTGCTGGCGCAGAATGCCGCCGCTATCCAGGCGTCGCGCGAATCGGCCTCCACTCGTCGCGTGAGCCAGCGTGGCGCCGAGACTACTGTGGCCCAGGGGCGCACGGTGGACCAGCTGGAGACGGAGATCAGCGCGCAGGAGGCGACGCTGGCGCGGTTGGAGCAGGCGCTCGCGGAGGCCAGCAGCGCCGCAGATGTCACGCGCATCAACGAGCTGGCGGCGGAGTATGAGACCGCACGCGAACGGCTCGACTCGCTGTACCAGCAGTGGCAGGAGTTGGCGAGTTAGGCGCTGGCGGCTGGGGCTGTCTCGGCCTTGAAAGGCCGGAGTAAGAGAGCACGGGGCGTAAACGCCCAATGACTACCGCCACGGCTCTGCCTGCTACTGCACTGGCAAGTTGGCCATTTATGGCCGAGAATGTGTAAACCGACAAGGAGCGCCAGCATGACGATTAAGCATGCCGCCATCACAATCCGCGATGCGCTACCCGAAGACGCCCCCGCGATAGACGCCGTACTGCGCGCGCTCGGCTGGTTCACTCACCTCGACGATATCCCGTCGGACGAAACGCAGGCGCGCATTGCCCGCGTCATCGCCGAAAAGTGTTCCCAGGGCGGCGATAACACGCTGCTCGTCGCGGAGACGACCCAGGGTGCGGTAGTAGGCTATCTCTTCGTCCACTGGCTGCCCAATCTGATCTTTGGTGGCGAGGGCTATGTCTCGGAGTTGTTCATCCTGCCTGACGCGCGCGGCCAGGGCATCGGCGGCGCGCTGCTGGAGGAAGCCAAACGGCGCGGCATTGCCCGTGGCTACCAGCGCCTGACGCTCTTCAACCGCCGCGAGCGAGAGTCATTCCAGCGTGGCTTCTACCCCAAGCACGGCTGGATCGAACGTGATGATGCGGCGCTGTTCATGTACTACCTCGACGACGAGGGGTAGAGGTTGCTCTTTAGTGTTACGGCCAGCCAGCGCCTGGTGTATCAACCTCAATCGCAAGCAACTGTCCAGTGCGTTCTCCGCCGCTCATCGCATCGGGCCACTTCGCCGCTACCATGTACAGCGTTTTTCGGTCCGCGCCACCAAGCATGCAGGCGAAGCAGCCGCGATCAAGGGTTACCGTCTGAAGCGCCTCACCGCCTTCGCGGACGCGCACACAACGGCTGGAACCGACATCGGCATACCAGATGGCGCCTTCCGCATCGAGGCAGATGCCGTCGGGGTGGTCGCCCGGAGTCTCAGCCCATACCCTCCGGTTCGACAGGCTGCCATCCGCCGCGATATCGAAGGCAGTGAGTCTTTCGCCATACGACTCGGCGACGATCAGGGTTGTGTTGTTGGGCGTGACAGCCATGCCATTGGGGAAGGCGAGGCCATCGGCGACTTGCCGCGATCTGCCATCAGGCGTCACTACGACGATGGTTCCCGGCTCGAATGCGGCGCCGGTCCCAAAGGCAAAGCCCAGGTTGTTGACGAAGATATTGCCCCGGCCATCGACGACGATGTCGTTCCACGGCGGTGCGGCGAGGCTGGTCAGATCGGCGTGGGTGACCAGAGAGCCGCCAGGCTCTTGGCGGAGGAGTAGCCCCTCGCGACCGGAGACGATGAGCAGGCGCCCATTTGGCAAAAAGTCGATGCAGAACGGGAACGTCTGCACGTGAGCGACGATCTCACTCTTGCCAGCAGAATCGACAGCGATGATTTGTTGCGCGCCCCAGTCGGAGAACCACAGGCGTTGGTCATGCCAGCGGGTCGACTCGCCCAGCGCAATGCCAGTCATCAGGATACGCGGGTTGGGCATCGTAGCCTCCTCACCCTCATTACTGCTCAAGCACGGACAGGATGTTGCCAGCCGGGTCTGTGAACCATGCGATATTTGGCCCACCATCGCGGGCGATGCCCTTCTCGTCTGTCACCAGGCCGGGCAGGTTGTACTTTTCGAATTGCACGCCACGCGCGGTCAGCTCATCTACCGCCTGCTCGATATCGGCTACGGGAAAGTTCAGGATGGTGAAGGTGGCTGGCACATGGTTATCCTTGGGATAGACCAGGATGGTCGTG